>CAZCSZ010000160.1:0-3773 GCA_964501305.1 uncultured Ruminococcus sp. | reverse complement strand
GTCAAACGCATTTGCAGCAGCACTCGCACTTATCCCCGCACTCGGAGCGGGCGTATCAATGGGTATTGCGGTAAAAACCGCACTCGACGCCATAGCACGTCAGCCCGAAGCAGGAGGAAAAGTATCCTCCACTCTGCTTATCGGTCTTGCACTCGTTGAATCCATTGCGATTTATTCTTTCGTTATAGCCTTGGTTTTGGCATCGAAGGCATAACTTTTTTTTCGGAAGGGCAATTATGAATTACGATATCAAAAATTTCCCGCTTGACCTTGTTCTTAATATTCTCGGAATTATTATCCTCTTCGTCACCGTCAGATTTCTTGTCTACAAGCCCGTCAAGAAGTTCCTTGACGCAAGGCGGGAGAAAATCGAAGGCAAGAAAAAGGAGCTTGAGGATGAAAAAAACGCCGCCTCGGCTTTAAAAGAGGAATATGAGACGAAGCTCGAAACGGCAAAAAGCGAAGCGGAAAAGACCGCCTCGGATATTATAGCCCGTGCAAACGAAGAGGCAGAGCAGATAGTCAAAGACGCAAAGCACCGTGCCGATACGGTACTTGAATTGGCAGGAGAAAAGCTCAAAGCGGAGCGTGAGGCTTCAAAAGCGGAACGTGAGCATGAAACCGTAGCCATGGCATTTGACATTGCCGAAAAAATACTTGAACGCAAGGTCAATGACAGCGATACAATAAATATGGCTCAAAAGCTTTTCCGCACTCTCGATGAAAACAGGTGATCTGATGAGCGAAATCGTTTTAACTACCAACGGAAAGCTATCACGTGATACGCTTAAAGGAATAGCATCCATGCTCCGCGAGAAATTCTCATGTGAAAACGTTCGTTTTGAAACCGACAGCACAATGATAGGCGGTATTTGTGTGAAGTACGGCGGAAAAATATACAGTATGAGCATTGCCGACAACCTCTCAAGGCTCAAAACCTACGTTATGAACTCGGAGGCGAAAAAATGAGCACGGTGAGCGAACATATAAAAAACCGAATTGAAGCCTTTTCCGTTAAGCCGCAGATTTACAGCTACGGCACGGTTTCAAGGGCAAATGACGGCGTTGTATGGGTTGACGGTCTTTGCGACAGAGTATATGGGGAACTGATAGAATTCGAAGGCGGCGCCTTCGGAATGGTCATGGAACTGATGGAAAACGGCGTCGGCGCTATTCTGCTCGACAGTGACGACAGAGTCGGAGTCGGCGACACTGTAAGAGGTACTTCTCTTGTTTGTGAAATCCCCGTTGACGAAACTGTTATAGGCAGAGTTGTCGACCCCGTCGGACGGCCTCTTGACGGTAAAGAATACGAAGGGAAAGTCCTTATGCCCACTGAACGTCCGGCACCCGAAATAATCGACAGAAAAGGCGTTTTCGCACCGCTTGAAACGGGTATTGCGGCTATTGACTCGATGATTCCGATAGGGAGAGGCCAGCGTGAGCTTATAATAGGTGACAGGCAGACGGGAAAAACGAGTATTGCCGTTGATACGATTATAAATCAGAAGGGCAAAGACGTTATATGCGTTTACTGTGCCATAGGTCAGAAAGCATCGACTGTCGAAAAGGTAATATGCCGAATCAAAGAAGCGGGAGCCGACAGCTACACCTTCGTTGTGGCATCGACGGCATCCGACAGCCCCGCTATGCAATATCTCGCACCGTATTCGGCGTGCTCTGCAGCGGAATTCTTTATGGAAAATGGGCATGATGTACTGATCGTCTACGACGATTTGTCAAAACACGCCGTGGCATACAGAACAATTTCACTGCTCCTTCACAGGGCACCCGGCAGAGAGGCATATCCGAGTGATGTTTTCTTTCTTCACTCAAGACTTTTGGAGCGCGCCTCACAGCTCTCCGACAAAAAAGGCGGTGGCAGTATTACCGCATTGCCGATAATAGAAACAACGGGCGGGGATATTTCTTCGTATATACCGACAAACGTTATTTCGATAACGGACGGACAGATATATCTTGAAAGCGACCTCTTCAAAAGTGGGATAAGACCCGCTGTCAACACAGGACTTTCGGTATCGAGAGTAGGGCGCGCGGCGCAAACTCCCGCCATGAAGAAAGTATCCGCATCTCTCAGAATAGACCTTGCAAGATACAGGGAAATGTCGGTTTTTTCCCGTTTCGGTGCGGAGCTTGATCAATCGACCAAGAAACTTCTTGACAGGGGTGAAAAGCTGACAAGGCTATTTATACAGAAAAACGGAAGAACATATTCACTAAGCGAAGAGGTTTTTTTGCTCGTGTGTCACACGGACGGAATTTTTGCAAATGTAGAAATCGGTGTCCTGACAAGCAAAAAAGATGATTTGTTGGCTTATTTGAAGGCTAAACTGCCCGAAATATCGAAAAAAATCGATGTGACCGGCGATTTTGACGGTGACGACAGAAATGCAGTTGTCGAAAACGCATTTAACTTCTTTAAAACGCAAGTATAGGAGATGAGTGGTGTCAGTTTAAGGCGGCTGCGAATACGTCTTTATACAAATGTCAAAATAAAACAGCGAAAAGGAGAAACATGAAGAACGCAAGTGAAACCAAGCGCCGTTTGAATGCGGCGCGACAAACGCGGCAGATAACAAATGCCATGTATCTTCTTTCCTCGTCGGCAATGCGCCGATATTTGTCGGGTGTCGGCTACACTGCCGAATATTTAAAACGGCTTGAACAGACAAAAAACGAGCTTATCCCCCTTTTAAAGGAGGGTAATCCGTTCATTGGAGAAAAGCCCGGAACAAGGTCCGTATACCTTATAATTTCGTCCGAAAAAGGTCTGTGCGGTTCCTACAACAGAGACATCACCGAAGTGGCAATTTCGTGCCTTGACAGAGCTTACAACCCTTATATTATGATCAAAGGAGCAAGCGCTTTATCGACTCTTTCGGCAAAAGGATATTTCGCCGACGAATGCCCGGAATATCCGGGTAACGCACCGAGTACGGAATATGCGGACAGCATAGCGGAGAGCATTTGCGACCTTTATCTTTCGGACGGTTTTTCCGCCGTTTACGTGATATATACCGAGTATGTTTCGATGACATATCAAAGGGCTGTTTGCAAAAAACTTCTCCCTCTCGGCATAAGCGGCGGAGATGCGTCGAAAATGGAGCATTTTGACTTCATGCACAGTGAGGACGAAGTGTTTTCCAATTTAATTGACCACTATATTAGGGGATTTTTATATTCGGCGATGTATGAATCGTTCGTTTGCGAGAATATTTCCCGTATGAACGCCATGAAAAGCGCAACGGACAATGCCGATTCAATGATAGACAAGCTAAAAGCTACTTACAATGCAAGCCGACAGCTTGCAATTACGCTTGAAGTATGCGAAATTGCATCTGCAACTGAGCATGCAAACAGCACGGAGGAGACACAATGAGGACTTTTGACAGCGCTTCGGGAAAAATTATAAGAATTTCGGGCCCGATTGTCGATGTCCGCTTTGAAGTCGGAAATGAACCCGATATCAAAACGGTTGCATTCACGAAGGACGGTGCATTCCATATGGAAGTTGCATCGCACATTAAAGAAGGTATTGTCAGGTGCGTTGCGCTTGAGGCTACCGAGGGCTTGCGCTGCGGAGTCCAAGTTATTTCTCACAACGAGCAAATTAAAGTGCCTGTCGGTGACTGCGTTATGGGGCGGGTTATTGATGTATTAGGCAGACCAATTGACGGTCTCGGAGAAATAAATGCGGATGAATACAGAGAAATCCACCGCAAAGCTCCCCCGTTTTCAAAACAGCTCCCCGC
>CAZCSZ010000159.1:0-3777 GCA_964501305.1 uncultured Ruminococcus sp. | reverse complement strand
CCGAGTGCGAGTTCATAAAGAGGCTCAACAGAACGTTTTATAAGTTCAACATCTTTTTCGAGACTTGATCTCCAACCGCTGATTTCCTGGCTGAATTTTATAGGAGTTGCATCCTGTAAATGAGTTCTTCCGCTCTTCACAATCCCTGCGTTTTCGGCCTCAAGTTTATTGAAGGTTTCAATTAATGATTCAACGGCGGGTATGAGATTGTTCTCAAGCGAAAGAACAGCAGCTATATGCATTGCCGTTGGAAATGTATCGTTTGATGACTGACTCATGTTTACATCATCGTTTGGGTGAAGTAACTTTTTGCCGAGGATTTCGTTTCCTCTGTTTGCGATTACTTCGTTAGCGTTCATATTTGACTGCGTGCCTGAACCTGTTTGCCATACAACAAGCGGAAAATGACAGTTGAGTTTACCTTCAATAACCTCGTCGCACGCCGAAATAATTGCCGAAAGTTTTTCGCTTGTCATCTTTTTGGGTTTAAGAGCGTTATTCGTAACAGCGGCGGCTTTTTTCAGTATGCCGAATGCATGAATGATTTCGCAAGGCATTGTTTCAATACCGACGCCGATTTTAAAATTCTCGTGACTTCTTTGAGTTTGTGCAGCCCAAAGGCGGTCGGCAGGTACTTTCACCTCGCCCATTGAGTCGTGTTCAATACGATATTCCATGTCAACACCTCTTCAATCAAAAATCTATTTTTTTTATGATATCTTTAAGACACTGTTCACTACGATGGAGCGCTTCTGTCTCTTTTGCGTTCAGGGGAAGTAAGATTTTACTGTGTATGGAATTATTTCCGACAATAGATAAAAGGCTGAGACATACATCGTGAATGCCGTATTCGCCGTGAAGCATTGTCGAAACCGTCATTGTGGTATCAATTCCGCTGAGAAGGCACTTGCAAAGATGACAAACAGCCATAGAAACGGCATAGAAAGTCGCGCCTTTGCGCTGTATTACCCTTGCACCTGATTTGCGTACATAGCTTTCAACCTCGTCTTTGCTGAATTCGGGAAAAGCCGAAGAATCAAGCAAAGCATTCCTGTAATCGTCAATCGGCACATTGGAAATGTTAGCAATTGACCACGGAATAAACGAAGAGTCTCCATGCTCGCCGAGAACGTAAGCGTGGACATTTTTTTGATTGACGGAATAGTATTCGGCAATACGTGCGCGAAGCCGTGCGGTATCAAGTATTGTGCCTGACCCTATAACTCTGTTTTCGGGTATTCCCGTAGTTTTGCAGAAAACATAAGTAAGTATATCAACGGGATTGCTTACTATAATGTAAGTAGCGTTGGGTGCATGTTTAACTATCTCATCTGAAACGGACTTTAGTATATTTACATTGGTTTGCGCAAGGTCAAGTCTCGACTGTCCCGCTTTCCTGGCAACACCCGAAGTAATAATGACAATATCTGAATTTTCCGCATCTTCGTATGTGCCTGCGTAAATAGTTGTGGGATTGCTGAACGGAACACCTTGGCGGATATCGAGTGCTTCTCCGAGAGATTTTTCCTCGTTAATATCAATCATAACGATTTCCGTCGCAATACCCATTACAGTAAGCGTATAAGAGATTGTGGAACCGACACTTCCGGTGCCGATTACAGTGATTTTATTCATAATGTACCCCTGAAATGTATATTTGTGTAATGAGGATCACGTTAAAATCTTGTCTTGATATTCTTATTGAAGAATTCCTCAACGTTTTTCGGAGAAACCGAAAAATACTCTCTGTCTATTCTGACGCATACGGCTTTCTTGCAATTGCCGAGACAGAAAAAACCTCTCATTTCGATTTCATCGTTATGACCGCTCTTTCTGATAAGCTCACGAAGTTTGCCCGCCACGTAGTGCGCACCTTTCTCCATACAGCATTCTCCAAGACAAACTACAACTTCCATTTGTGTAATCCTTTCTTATATTTAATCTAAAATATTATACAACACAATTATTCCTTTTTCAACAGAAACGTAGGATTTTTTGAAATTCAATTTAATCTCCAAATATTCATGTTTCTATCGATTTAAAATAATTGAAAATGACAACATATTAAGTGATAAAGCGGCAAACGGCAAAATACCGTCCACCGCTTTGATTATATGATGCATATCAGTGTCGGTAACCCGACGGCTAAAATTCATTATTGCCGAAAGTATCGAAATCTCTATCCAAGCATAACCTGTCCGCCCGTTACTGGTACTGCCTGACCTGTCTCGTATTTCTGCGCTATGATATAAGAAATCGCAATGCAGACGTCCTCGGTTCGGCAACCTCTGTTAAGCGGAACTTTGCTTTCATAGAATCGGCGCACATCCTCAACTGTCTTTGCGCCGGGAACTTTTCCCGCATTCAAGTACTGAACGAAAAGTCCTTTCTCCGGGTCTGACCAAAGCGGACCGTCAAGAAAATTACCAGGGCAAACGGCATTTACTTTTATACCGTAGGGGGCAAGTTCAAGAGCAAAGGATTGAGTAAGCCCTATACCGCCGAATTTACTTCCCGCATAAGCGAAGTTCTTATTGCTGCCTTCAAGCCCGCTTTTCGAGTTGATTTCGATAATGTCGAACATTGTATCCGACGACGCTTCTCTTTGAAGTTTCATGATTTTGGACACATATTTCACACAGAGAAAATATGCGTTGTAATTCACATTTTCGACAAGTGTAAAATTAGCAAGAGTCATCTCCTCGAGACTTCCTGCTCTGACAATACCCGCATTGTTAACGAATATATCGATTCCGCCGAATTCACGGACTGCAGACGAAACCAGGGAAATGACCGATTCTTCGTTTGCTACATTGACATTGCAAGCGAGCGTCTTTATGCCGTGTTTTGATGCTATGGTATCGGCAGCGGACTTTGCGCCTTCAAAATTCATATCCGCTATCACGACAGCGGCGCCTTTAGAAGCAAGATATTCCGCTATTCCGTAACCGAAACCCTGAGCGCTGCCGGTTACAATCGCAACTTTTCCCGCAAGTTCGCCATTCATGTCAGCAGGCAGGATTTTGAAAGCGCCAACACCTTCGACGTATACGCTTGAAAAAGTCTTACCACAAAGTGACTGAAGAGTATCCTGTGTTACGATGATATCACACTTGTTTAAGTCAGCGGATTTTACATATACTTTTCCGCTTTTGTCGCCGTAATAATATCTGATTTTCGGCGCTGTTAATTCAATATTGGTCATTGTGTTCACCTCTTATTATATTCAATTTCTCTGTTTTTTCCAATTTCGGAATAGTAATCGATTTTTTCTTCAAGTGTCATGCCGCAAACATGTGAGCTGTCCGAGAACATGGCGTTTCCTATATCCTCGGATGCAGAGATTTCGTGTCCTATAAGAGCCCATGTTGCATCTTTGAGAACGGAAAACTCAGAACTTTCAGCAGCTTCGCATATGAAGCTTTGCCTTGGCGAGTTGATATCTTCCCCGCTTATCATGAAAAATCCCAAATCTCTGCACAGTGACATAACTCTTTTAAGCTGTGAAGGGGTATTTCTCGAAGGCATGAATGTAACGGCATTGAAACCTACCGATTTAAGATCGTCAAAAAGTTCGTCAAGGTAGTCGTCCTCAAACTTTTGAGCTTTTTTGTCTCCCGTTGGGGATTCACCGACATCGCCGAGGTATGCATATGCGCTTATGGCTCCGGTTCTTTTTGCAAGTGATATAAAATCGTAAACGGAAGGAAGTTCACCGGTAGCGGGTACGTATATTTTTTCAATAAGTCCACTTTTCATAACGCCGAGAATGTCGTA
>CAZCSZ010000158.1:2714-3779 GCA_964501305.1 uncultured Ruminococcus sp. | reverse complement strand
ATGTTGTTATGTCCTCTCCTGTGCTTTCGGTCATAAAGGTGTCACCGTTCTTGCCCTCGAAAAGCTTGTCCAGGTAATCTGTTCCTTCGGAATAAGCAATCCTTTCTTTCGAAAGGTTATCGGCTGAAAACTCGGGATGACTGTCCATTCCTTTATAAAGAACGTTGTCGTGATAGTTTTTACAGTATGACGTGAAATCGTCGGCGCTTGCGGTTTTGCTCAGCTCATCTGCATATTTTTTGATATCTTCGGCGCTGATGCCCGATTCGTCGTCTGTTTGGAAAGTGTAGACAAGATAACTGATATAAGAATAAGCTTTTAGATTGGAGTTAAATTCCGTGTCAATTTCTTCGTCGGTGAGGTTGTATGTGTCCTGTAAATGTCGGTATCCGAGACCGGCCAGGGTATTTTTTTCGGCATAACTTCTCAAAACGTCTTCTGTTATAAGATTCATTGAGTCCTCGAACAGCTCGCTTAATGTACATTCGTTTGCAGCGGCGTTCTGTACGTATGTATCGACCATTTCTTCAATGTACTCGCGGTCTTCATCGCTGAACTCGATTGAATTTGCTTTTGCGTATTCGCAGAAAATCAGAAGGTCGGTTGCCTTTTCAATCGATGAGGTAACAAAATAATCAAAGAACGTTCCCGAACCATCGGTCATTGTTTGTTCTTTTAAAGATTTGTTTATGTCAAGACCCGTATAGGTAAGAATGTAGTTTGCGTATTCACTCTGAAAATTGGAATAGTATGAGTAAATCATTGAATTGTAGGTTTCGCAGAAAATGTAGTCGAGTTCGGCAAAACTTATCGAGAAGTTTTCTGTTGAAACGACGGGCTTGTTTCCGTCAAATTCCGTGCTTTGACCGTCGCTGTCCGATGTGGGCTTTTTGCCGATTTCACATGAACAAACGGAGAAGAGCATGATTACGGTAAGTATTACGGCGAGAAGTCTTTTCATAAATAATTGTACCTTTCAAAACTGACAGAAATATCAGTGTTTTTGTTTGAAATGCTTGCTTGCAAGGGGATTTTTGCGAGGCCGTCAATGGCGCAGACGTGCTA
>CAZCSZ010000158.1:0-2614 GCA_964501305.1 uncultured Ruminococcus sp. | reverse complement strand
TGCACGGGACGGCGTCAGTCGTAGAAGTTGTGATAGCAACTTCCTGCGTTAATTAAACCACGAAGCAAAAATGCTTGCTTGCAAGGGGATTTTTGCGAGGCCGTCAATGGCGCAGACGTGCTATGCACGGGACGGCGTCAGTCGTAGAAGTTGTGATAGCAACTTCCTGCGTTAATTATAACACACAGCCCTCCGTTTTGCAATACCTCATTTTTTGCGGCCGATTTTAAGTCTCGGTCGTATTTTATAAATATAGATGCTAATCAACAATGAGAAACAGATGTCGGACAAAATGAAGAAGAAATTTGCGAGTATGTATGCTACCGTTTTCAACTCAAAACCGATATCCGATGTCATGAACAGATATTTCGCGATATAAACGCTTGCGGTGAATGCTATATTGAAATAAAGAAGTTTAAAAATCCACGAAATAATCTTCGGGAATCTCTCAAAGCACGATTTAAGCATGGGATATATGCCGCCGTACATAACGAATTCAAGAGCAACGTACTTATCCGGTAGAATTAAAAGACTCAAAGTTCCGCAAACAGCCCATATGAGCCACGGGTACATGCCTTTAATTTCGATAACGGAGATAATTATTATAAGAGCCGATACCGTGACGGCACAAAGGTCAAATACAACGGTAACGGTGCCGAAATACATAAGTACAAAGCACAGTGCCGAAAAAAGCGCAGCAAGCGCAAGCTTTTCGGTATTCTGCGCCGTTTTACTTTTCTCTTTCTTCATGACAGAATACCGTCAGCAACCGCCGCCGCGGCCGCCGCAAAGGCAGTTGAGACACATCATAGTGCCGCAAATGTCGCAAAGGTCACATCCGCCTGTGTTGCCACTGTAATAAGATCCTCCTGCACCTCTCGAAGCGTTTCTGAGATGGTCTCTGCCGTTTCTGTATTCGGCATTTCCGGGATCCATGTAGCATGCTGTTTCAAGGTACTTCTGCGCATCGAAATAATTGCCTTTTGCCATGAGAACGCAGCCCATAAGAAAATTCCATTCGGCATTTCTGTTACTTTGAGGGGTTGAGTTCAATGTGCTTTCCGCGCCTGAAATGTCGTTTGCGTTTATCATGCGACGTACTTTCGCAAAGTCCGAGTTTCCGGTGCTTGAGGATGTATTGAAGCCGTCCGAATATCTGTTGGAACGGCGGGATGACGGATTAGCCCGTTCTTTTTGAATTGTGTCGTATGCCTCGTTGATTTCTTTCATCTTTTCTTCCGCAAGGTCGGAAAGCGGATTGTTGACATAGTTGTCGGGATGATATTTTACCGCGAGTTTACGGTATGCTTTTTTGATTTCTTCATCCGAGGCATTGGGCGATACGCCTAAAATCTTATATGGGTCTGTCATGCTGTTTCCTTTCAATAATCTTTCTTCAGTAACTGTGTCTGAACGGATTTTCGTTTACTCCCGTTTTATAGAGAATATGACGTGCCGATGCTTTGATTCCTTCGTTGGCTACATTATATATAATACCCGAAAGTGTCGGTGACATTGAGAAATCCGCAAGGTCAAGAGCGTGTCTCAGTTTCTCACTCTCAAGGCATATGGCAGTGTACAACCCATCCGCAATGCTCTTGGCAATCATATCTTTGTCTGAGTTGTCGAATAACTCTTTTCCGTACAGTAACGCAAGGGGATTGTATTTTTCGCATTTTATATCCTTGAATACATCATCTGCCGCATCCAAAACATAAATAATCTTTCCTATTCGATATCCGACTTCTCTTGCAATCTTTTCTTTAGGCTCGTTAAGGCCGTAGGAAGTAACGGCCGAAACCATTCGTGCCGAGACATCGGCAGGTATATCTATTGAAGGCGTATTGTTTTTTTCGATTACCGCAAGCTCAAGAAGACAGTTCGATACGGCCCTGTATAACGGTTCAATGTCGACGCCGCATCTTTTTCTGATTCTTCCGGTTACGGGCGAAATCAAAATCGAAGCGGCTTTTCTGAGACCTTGCTCATCTTCTTTGTCGTCGCTTACTTTACCGTCCGAAAGAATTGCCGATACGTAAGCGCAATAGCGCAACACGGGGTTGCTTTTGACGAATGTGCGGCGTGTAAAAAGGTGAGAAATGCACACTCTCTTCCCGAAATCAAAACGAATTTCCTCAAGAGCCGCTCTGAAAACAGCAAGATACGTTATGTCAAAACTTAAAAACAGTCTTGAGGTCTGTCCTGTCGCTCTGCCCATTTCACGGCATAAGCCGCAGTAAACCGCTTTGTAAGCCTCGTGTTCGGCTACGGTCAGCGAAGGAACATATGGTTTTATATAACCGAACATTTTATCCTCCTTTTGCCAGGATGCCGTTAAACGGCAAGAACATAAAAAGCACTATTGAGCCGCCTACTTATATATCATAATATAAAATCGGCGCAAATGCAATACTTTTATCCGCTATCAAAGAAAAAATTTCGAAAAAGCTATTGACAAGTTTTTTTATTTGTGATATTATAGATAAGCAATTGATGCGGGTGTAGTTCATTGGTAGAATTCCAGCCTTCCAAGCTGGTTAGGTGGGTTCGATTCCCATCACCCGCTCCATTTTTTGTACCTTTAGCTCAGCCGGATAGAGCAACTGCCTTCTAA
>CAZCSZ010000157.1:0-3789 GCA_964501305.1 uncultured Ruminococcus sp. | reverse complement strand
ATCGACATACTTCTGTCAAGCCGTGCCTCGACACCCGACAGAACAGATTACATACTGGGAAAGAGCGATGAAAGCCCCTTGCCGATTATGATTAAAGATGCCAAGTATCTTGAGAGCTGTAAAGTTTCGGCTATAGTTATTCCCTGCAATACAGCTCACTATTTTCTTGAAGAAATCAGAAATTCGGTTTCCATTCCCATGCCGAGCATAATTACCGAAACGGTTCATCACATAGTATCGAACAATTTCAAAAAAGCGGGCATTCTCGCAACCGAGGGCACAGTATCAACAAACTCTTACCAAAGAGAGCTTGAAAGTGCGGGAATTGAGTATGTAATTCCGACGGACAATGTGCAAAAAAAAGTTACAGATTTGATTTACAATAAGGTAAAAAAAGGTCTCAAAGTCACAAAAGAAGAGTTTTCTGCGATTACGGATTCAATGTTTGAGAAGGGATGTGACACCGTCATTTTGGGCTGTACCGAGTTGTCGGTTATAAACCGTGATCTCGGCGGCAGTGAAAAACTCACCGACTCACTCGAAGTACTCGCATATACAGCAATTAAACTGTGCGGCAAAGAGCCAACGGGATTTAACACAACATTCGGAAAATGAGCAAAACCAAAGTCAGTTTGAACGGAAAATACGGCGCACAAACTCTTGCCGTTATTTTGACATCGGCTATTCTCTGCACTATTGCGGTTACCGTTCTTGTTTTAATGCTCACGCGCAACGGCGAAGCGGATACAGGAAAGCCCGAAGAAAACGACGGGCGTCCGATTATTGAAGAAACACGCGGAATTTGGGTTCCGAGTGTTTACAATTTGACTTTTCCTTCAAAATCAGACCTTTCAGAAAATGAGCTCAAAGCAGAACTCGATGCCGTGCTTGATACAGCGGTATCAAATTCTCTGAATACGGTATTTTTCCAAGTCCGTCCTTCGTGCGATGCACTCTATAAATCGGAATATTTCTCCGTATCCGAGGTTCTTTCGACAGACGGTACTTTAACTCTTGACTGCCTTGACTATCTAACAAATAAGGCTCACGAAAGAGGTATTGCCGTATATGCGTGGATAAATCCGCTCAGAGTAACCGCATCCAAATGCACAATTGACGAAATCGGCGAAGGACATACGGCTTACAATTACAAGGACTGCCTTGTAAGTTACGACGGCAAACTTTATTTTGATGTAGGAATACCTAAGGTCAGAGAACTTATATGTAACGGTGTTTCGGAAATAGCCGAAAACTATAAAGTCGACGGTATAGTGTTTGACGATTACTTTTATCCGTACCCCGTATACGAGACTTTAAGTGACGGTTCGAAAACGCTTGCCGTATTTGACGACAGCGAAACATACAGTGCATATTCAAACGGTGAGTCTCTTGCAGACTTCAGACGAAAAAGTGTAAACGCACTGATTAAAGAGGTCGGAGAAACGATTAAAACCGCGGACAATAAAATACAGTTCGGTGTTTCTCCCTTCGGAATATGGCAAAACGACAACGGACAAAACGGCGGTTCACTTACTAAAGGAGCGCAGAGTTACGCTGACAACTATTCCGATACATTGGCGTGGCTTGAAGGCGGATATGTCGATTTTATTTCCCCGCAGCTTTATTGGGATATGAACAGCAGTGCCGCAAGTTATAAAGTGCTTGCGAAATGGTGGTGTGTACGTCTTGATGAAGTTAACGACAAGCGGGACGAGAACAATAAAATCAAATTACTTGTTTCGCATGCGATTTACCGCTACTCGGATTCATTTGAAGAAGGCGAAATCACAAAGCAGCTTGATTATGTTACAAATCTCGAGAGCGACTGTTATTCCGGAAGCGTTTTTTACGCTTACAATGCCCTTTCAAACAACGAAAAAGGCGTTGCAACCGAGATAAAATCGTACTATGATAACAAAGACATGAACAATTACAACAAAGAAACCGAGAAGGACATGAATAAATGATAGGAGTTTTAACTAACGCTGCCGCTGTAATTGTGGGCAGTCTCATAGGTTTACTGTTCAAAAAAGGCATTTCGGATAAGCTGTCAAAATGGCTTATGCGCTGTATAGGACTTGCAACTTTCTATATTGCAGTGTCAGGAATGACGGATACTTCGGCAAATGCACTGATAGTAATTATCTCTATTGCATTCGGCGGGCTTATCGGTGAGGTTTGCAACCTTGACGGCTTGCTCAATAAAGGTTCGGATTATGTCGCATCGAAGTTTTCAAAAAGCGGTGACAGCGGCAAGCTTGCCGAAGCGTTTGTAACTTCGTCAATTCTGTTCTGTGTCGGTGCAATGACCGTATTAGGTTCACTTCAAGCAGGCATATCAAAAGACTACACTACACTGTTTACAAAGAGTGTACTCGATTTTGTCTCGGCGTTTGTATTCTCTTCGGCACTCGGCATCGGAGTTGCGCTGTCCTCTGTTGCTGTGATAGTAATACAAGGCGGAATTTGCCTTGCAGCGGGACTTGTGGCGCCTTATCTTACCGATTTTATGATTTCAAATATTAATGTAGTCGGCAGTGTGGCTATTCTTGCGATTTCCTTCAATCTTGTTGAAATAACCAAAATCAAAGTTGCAAACCTCGTTCCCGCAGTATTTATGCCTATTGCACTCTGTCCGTTATATAACCTTATACAGGAGCTTATTTCAAAAGTCTTATAAAGCATAATATAATAATCCCCGAAGTAACTTCAAACGAAGCCTTCGGGGATTTTTTTATTGAGGTTTGTATCCGTCTTTAAGCGTTATAATGCGGTTGAATGTTCCGCTGTTTACACTGTCACGGGTAAAGTATCCCATGCGGACAAACTGCAGAGCATCGCCCGCCTTGGAATTGAGCACTGCCTTTTCACACTTACAGTGGGTAAGTTTTTTCTCGGAGTCGGGATTAATAAATTCCAATATCTCGGAGAGTTCATGGTCGCCAGTTGTGAACGAGGAGATGTCAGGTCTTGAAAAGAGCCTGTCGTAAAGCATAATATCTATGTCTTCGCATTCCTCGGCACTAATCCAATGAATTGTACCTTTGATTTTTCTTCCGTCAATGGGGTTGTTGCATCCGGTTTCAAGGTCTGCGGTACATCTTATTTCTTTTACTGAACCGTCGGGGTTCTTGACAATTTCATTACAGCGAACAATATATGCGCCCATAAGTCTAACTTCACCGTTGGGTCTCATTCTGAAGAACTTCGGAGGCGGTACTTCGGCAAAGTCGGAGGCTTCGATATAAAGCTCTCTTGTAAACGGAAGTTCTCTGTATCCTTCTTCGGGCTTTGACGGATGGTTCGGAAGTTTGAAATATTCCTTTTTTCCTTCGGGATAGTTTGTAATAACTACTCTAACTGGTTCCGTTACACAAACTCTCCTCGGTGCACTGTCCCCGAGTTCCTCACGAAGGCAATAATCAAGAAGCTCTGCGGCAGCGGTTGAATCCGTGTTGGAAACGCCCGAACGCTTTACAAACTCAAATAGTGAGCTCGGTGTATATCCTCTGCGACGAAGTCCTGATAAAGTCGGCATTCTGGGGTCATCCCATCCGTGTACCGCACCCTCTTGAACAAGAAAACGGAGAAAGCGTTTGCTCATTACAGTATAAGTAACATTCATTCTGCCGAATTCTCTCTGTTTGGGCTTGTTTTCAAAACCGCACTTCTCAATTACCCAATCGTATAACGGCCTGTGATTTCTAAACTCGGTAGAGCAAAGAGAGTGAGTTATTCCTTCTATCGCATCCTGTATCGGATGAGCAAAATCGTACATCGGATAAATAC
>CAZCSZ010000156.1:0-3841 GCA_964501305.1 uncultured Ruminococcus sp. | reverse complement strand
GTCTGATACAGAAGTATATCAGCTGCCATCAGCGAAGGGTATGTGAACAGACCCGCATTGATGTTATCCGCATTCTTGGTGCTTTTGTCTTTAAATTGAGTCATCCTCGACAGCTCGCCGAACATGGTATAGCAGTTGAGTATCCACGCAAGTTCAGCGTGCGCGGGAACGTGACTTTGAACGAAGAGAACATTCTTTTCGGGGTCAAGTCCGCATGCCATGTAAAGAGCAAGCGTATCGTATGTTCTTTTACGAAGCTCTGCCGGATTTTGTCTCACTGTTATGGCGTGCATATCAACAACGCAATAATAACAGCGGTACTCATCGGAAAAAGCAGAGAAATTCTTTATAGCTCCGAGATAATTGCCGAGTGTAAGAGAACCCGAAGGCTGAACACCCGAAAAAACGACTTTTTTATCCTTGAACATATTTAAACCTCGTAAAACATTGATTATTATAATAGTATACATTAAAATTGCATTCCTGTCAATTGAATTTGAGACGATAACGGCTTTAAAACCGCCAAAAACAATATTTTCGGCATTATTTTTGAATTTTACTTCGTTAAAAGATGAAAAATGGCGAATTTATGCCTTGAAACCTTTAGATTTATATGGTATAATTTACAGAATAGACGGCGATGCCGATAATCCTTCCGCCGGAGGAAACAATGACAGATATTTTTAATGAGAAAACGGCCGACATCGGTAACACCGAAACATCAAATGACGACAGCGCAAGCGAAAGTCCGAAGAGTACCGTCTCGGACGATTACGCAAAAGTGCTCGATGTCACAGCTGAAGTCCTTAATGAAGTCGACTCTATGGTAGGAGCCGACGATTTTAAAAAGACAATGAATCAGCTGTGTATGCTTGTCGAATTGTATGCACGCAGCAGTCATCCCGCTGTGAAAGACGCGATTTTCAAACGGAATTACTTATACAGAATAGGCGAGGGGTGCGGCTTTACGATAAGCGGGTTTTATTTGATGAAGCTTCTTCGTGATGGGTTATTTCTCAATATTTCGCTCAGCGAAGCGACAATCAAGAAGGAAAAGGATGGCTTTGTAATAGCGGAGAGAAGGTTCCACATAGGAGACGACAATAATAAGTACGCCGTTAAGTGTATTGACCTTTCCGATGTTGCATCCATGACGGATATGCCGGGATTCCGCAAACTCATAAGAATGTATTTTAATATGAGAAGCGATTCCATAATTCTGTTTCGGCTCAGAAATGCAAGTGACAGACTGTTTGACAAAGTTTACTCCAATATCGGAGATATAATGTTCGTTGAGAAACTTGATTTCCCGCCTATTACCGACTATCAGATGTGTCAATATGTTAAAAAATCCCTTCTTGACCTCGGACTTGACGCCGGAAATGAGTATGATGAGCGAATAACGGCAATATGCAATGCCGAAAAAATAGACGGCAAATTTTACGGTTTCAAAACGCTTGACAAGGTAATCGACGGAATAGTGTACCGCGATGTAACGCACTCTGACAAAAAATACCGCTTGACAGAATACGGTTTGCCGAATTTTCCCGTTTTCCTCAATTCGGACAGTCTCGTGACGGATAAGTCGATTTTTGCGATATCGGCGGGCAAGACGGGCGAGGAAAAACTTGCGGAACTCGTCGGACTTGAAAAGGCGAAGAAAGAGATAGCTGAGATAATAAAGCAAATTGAATACTACAGTGTTCATTCGGGAGATAAAATGCCTTGTGTTCATATGCAGTTTGTCGGTCCTCCCGGAACGGGGAAAACGACGGTTGCAAGAATAGTAGGTCAGATACTTGCCGAAAAGAGAATACTGACAAAAGGTGCGTTTTACGAGTATTCCGCAAGACAGCTTTGCGGCAGATATCTCGGCGAGACCGAATATATTACAACCGAAATATGCCGCGATGCTTACGGTTCCGTGTTGTTTATAGATGAGGCTTATGCGCTCTGCAAAAGCGATGCGGACGACAAGGATTTCGGCAAAGAAGCAGTAAACACTCTTATAACCGAAATGGAGAACAACAAAAGTGAACTTCTCGTTATTCTTGCCGGATATGAGAAGGATATGAAGAATCTTATGAAGATGAATTCGGGACTTGAAAGCCGAGTACCTTACAGGATAGCTTTTCCGAGTTACACGAGAGAGGAACTCTATGGGATATTCTTGAAAATGACAGAACAGGAATTTCCCACGACAGAAGAATTCAGAAACAGAGCAAAAGCTTACTTCGAGTCCATACCGAACAGCTTTATTGAAACGGATACTTTCGGAAACGGAAGATTTGTCAGAAATCTTTACGAGAGAGTGCGCGGGAAGGCGATTTACAGAACATCGGTGTCGAAAGGCGCGGTTTCCCTTACCGAAGAAGATTTTGAAAGCGCCGCAAAGGACGAAGAGTTTACATTCGGTACTGAGAATAAAGGTACGGTAAAAATCGGTTTCGGTGTGTAGATATTGCACCTTGACGAATATTATAACCAAGGAGTTTGCATGAAAATACTCTATGAGGACAAAGACTGTATAGCGGCGGTTAAGCCGGTCGGGGTACTCTCCGAAGGAGGCACCGAAAGCATGGATAAAATGCTGAGGGAATACTGCGGCGCTACCGTGTTTTGTGTTCACAGGATAGACTGTGCGGTATCGGGCGTTATTGTATACGCCAAAAGCAAAGAAAGCGCCGCTTATATGTCAAAACTGATTGCCGAGGGTAAAATGAAGAAAGAATATCTTGCCGTCGTGCACGGATGTGCGGGTTGCGGGGAGATGACCGACCTTCTGTTTAAGGACTCGAAAACCAACAAGAGTTTTGTTGTCAAAAGGATGAGAAAAGGGGTTAAAACGGCAAAACTTGAGTATGTAACGCTCCTTGAAAAAGGCGAAGTGTCGCTTGTCAGAATCCTTCTTCTGACGGGAAGAAGCCATCAAATCAGAGTTCAGTTTTCATCTCGGAAGCACCCGCTTTACGGTGACGGAAAATACGGAGGATGCGATAATTGTAACATTGCTCTGTTCTCCCATCGCATTTCCTTCGAAAACCGTGAAGGGAAAACGGTAACTGTTGAGGCTTATCCCGAAAATGTGTACCCGTGGAATATTTTTTTCTTGGAAAACACGGAACCGAAACAGAGCTATATGCAAAAGCCAATACAACTGTAACGGAGGTATCTATGACAAACCGTGCTAAAGAAATACTTAACGATTCCGTTCGGAAAATGGCATCGAATTACGAACAGTCCGATGTTCTCATGCTTTCTTCGGAAGGAGAATTACCCGATAGAAACGTTATTATAGAAATAATCAAAGACCTTCGAAGCGTTATGTTTCCGGGATATTTTGACGGTAAGTTTTCACCCGGAGCAAATCCCGAGTACTATATAGGTCACAAACTTTCCGAAATATACGATAAGCTCTACACGCAGACTCTCTCCGCTCTTTCTTATCGGA
The DNA here is from genome assembly GCA_964501305.1 of uncultured Ruminococcus sp. Classification (GTDB taxonomy): domain Bacteria; phylum Bacillota; class Clostridia; order Oscillospirales; family CAG-272; genus RUG14199. The sequence goes on along the minus strand of CAZCSZ010000156.1, from coordinate 390 downwards.
ACGGCGGGAAAATGTCAAAATCGGAAATCGAAAGCCGAGCCGAGACGGTTTGCAATGATTTCTTTGCAATTATCCCCGAAATACAGAAAACGCTGTTCGGAGATGTCGATGCGGGCTTTAACGGCGACCCTGCCGCGAAAAGCCGAGAAGAAATAATATGCTCATACCCCGGATTCTTTGCGATATTCGTTTACAGAATAGCTCACCCGCTCTATAAAAGCGGTGTGCCGTTCATTCCGAGAATAATGACGGAATACGCTCACGGTGAAACGGGGATAGACATAAACTCCGGTGCCGAAATAGGAGAGTATTTCTTTATCGACCACGGAACGGGCGTTGTCATCGGCGAAACTACGGTTATCGGCGATAACGTTAAACTGTATCAGGGAG
>CAZCSZ010000155.1:1152-3907 GCA_964501305.1 uncultured Ruminococcus sp. | reverse complement strand
CCTTTATACTTGTCCAACATGGGGTGCTCCGGTGCCATTACGGTAAATGTAACACCGAAAAGAGTATCCGGCCTTGTTGTGTAAATTCTGAGTTTCTCGCCTGTTCCTTTGACTTCAAAGTCAACAAATGCACCCTTCGATTTGCCTATCCAGTTAACTTGCTGAAGTTTAACATTGGGCAAATAATCGACTTTGTCAAGCCCTTCCAGAAGTTTATCCGCATATTCGGTAATACGCAAATACCAAACATCCTTGGTTTTTTGTACAACGTCACTGTGACATATATCGCATTTGCCGCCTTGGCTGTCCTCATTTGAAAGGACAACTTTACACGACGGACAGTAATTTACAAGCGTTTTATCTCTGAAAACAAGTCCGTTTTCAAACATTTTAAGAAAAATCCACTGTGTCCACTTATAGTAGTCCTCTTCGGTGGTGTCAATAACGCGATCCCAGTCAAAGGAAAAGCCTACTTTTTTAAGCTGACTTGTAAATCTTTCAATGTTTGTGTCCGTTACTTGCCTCGGATGAATACCTGTTTTAACGGCATAGTTCTCCGTCGGGAGCCCGAACGCATCGAAGCCTATCGGAAAAAGTACGTTGTATCCCTCTTTTCTTCTTTTACGGGATACAACTTCAAGTCCCGAATACGCTTTTATATGACCGACATGCATCCCCGCTCCACTCGGATAAGGAAACTCAACAAGCGCATAAAACTTGGGCTTGTCGGTATTGTCTTCGGCATGAAAAACGCCTGCTTCGTCCCACTTTTTCTGCCATTTTGTCTCTATGTTCTTAAAATCGTATTTCATACTTAACCCTCAACAATCAATCTTCACTCAAAAGCGATGAAATATCTTCTTCAACGGTCCCGTCATAGAGCTTTTCAAGGTTATAAAGAGCTCTTGCATCCCTGCTGAAAACGTGAATGATGACAGATCCGTAATCAAGCAAAATCCACGGCGTTCCGCGGTCTCCTTCCACATGGAGAGGTTCAAGACCGCTTCTTGTCATTCTGTATTCAATCTCATCGGCAAGGCTTTTGACCTGTGTCATTGAATTGCCCGTGCAAATTACGAAATAATCCGCAATTACAGTCTGTTTTTCAACGCAAAGCATCTTTATGTCACGTGCTTTTTTCGAATCCAGTACCGACACGGCAAACTGTGCCGTTTCCTTTGAATCGGCGCCGCTTCTGAGGTTGGTTTCGTTTGTAAAAATAATATCTGTTTTTTCCATAATAGTACCGTTTTCTTTATATGATATCAGGTTGACGGCAGCTGTGTTCCGTCTGTAAGCGACTCAGCATCATACTGTGTACTGTCGATTTGGTCTTTCGGCAGTGAGTAAACGTAAGAAGTATTGAAGAATACGTTGTCTGGGTCAAAAGTTTCGTCTGTTATAGGTGTCGTATATACGTTGAAGTGATTGTTGATATACTCAATAGTCGCTTCTCTGTTAAGCGAGTAATACGAAAGTCCGTCATCGGCACCCGTGAAAGAGCCTCCCGGCAGTGTCATAAACTTAATGTATTCAAGTTTAACCGTGTTTGCTTTACTTGCAAAATATATAAGATCCGAGGGCTTGAGGTTTGTAACCAAGTTATCAACGATTATAGTGCAAACGTTGTTCATGTTAAGAATACTTAGCTTGCTCTGCACGGTTTTAAAGAGAGCCGCCATAAAGAGCTTTTGAACGTTGCCTCTTCCAATATCGCCCTGTGCGTAGGTTGCTCTGTATCTGACAAACTGTTCGGACATTTTACCGTCGAGAGTCTGCTGACCTTCACGAAGATTTATAGTAAAATTCGCTGTTGGGTCGTAGTAATTCATATCAAAAGGAACATACATATCGACTCCGCCGAGAGCATCGACGATATTCGCAAACTGGTCAAGGTCCATTATTCCGAAATAGTGAACTTTAATGCACATATTTTTCTCAACGAAGCCCGCATACTTTTCGATAGCTGCATACTCCTGCTCATGAAGAAGTTCATCGGCAGTCATATTCGCATATTCGTCACCGGAGTACTTTGTGTCGGAAAGTTCATTCTGTAAGTAATAAGAGTATACTCCGTTTACTTTATGGTACCAATAGTTATCGTAGCTGACATAGGTATCTCTCGGAAGCTGCATTATGCTTGCGGTGCACTCGTATGTGTTAAAGCTTACAAGCATTGTAACATCGGCAAGGTTTGCCGCTCTGTCATGTCCGACTATAAAGAAATTGTATACATTTTCGGACTTGGTATCCGTGAGTTCGATATTGTTTCCGTTATCGGGGTTAACAACCGTGAGACCGCCCGTTTGCGACTGGTCGGGTTCAAAAAACAAGTCTATAAGCTGATGTCTGAAGATATATAAAAGTGCAACTACGACAAGTATAATTCCAACTGTCAAAATTGCCGCTTTTATGAAATTCCGTTGCTTTCTGTTAGCTGTATTTTCCATTTTTTCTCTCCGTTACAGTAAAAAATGCTGTCAGTTTAATGTCCTGCGGACTTTTTCGGCCGCAAAAAAGTTTCTCGCTTCAACCGTATCGTTATCGATAATGGCGCCTTCTTCGATTAAATTACGAATGGTCATATCAAAAGATAAAATCATCGTGTCGCGAAGTACGGACTCTTTATTCCCGCCGTCAAGCGATGAATAAAAGAAGTTTCGAAGCTTTATGCAGTCATCAAACGTTCTTGTTTCCTCAATATAATCGGCAAGATAAACGAGACATTCAAACAGAGTCATGCCGTATCTTCCCG
>CAZCSZ010000155.1:0-1142 GCA_964501305.1 uncultured Ruminococcus sp. | reverse complement strand
TCTTCCCGTTGTATGCCACCTTATTCCGTTTGCGATTTCGTCATCGGTATAATCGGCAAAATCCCGCCTACAGAGCGCAGCGGCGGTTTTCGCATGAAATGTCTTAACAGACAAAACATCATCTTTTCCGATAATTATACCAAATTTATCGCAATAATGCAACTGTTTTTCCAAACTTTGTGCTTTTGTTATGTCATGAAGCAATGCCGATGCCCGCAACCTGTTTTCAGTTTCACCGTCCCCGGGGTAAAATATACCCGCAAGTACAGTGATTTCCTTCTCAACGGCAAGTGTATGAAGATATCTTTTCGGTGTAAGGTAAGGTTTCACAAGAAACTGAAGTAACTCAAGGTTCTCTTTTGTCAGTATAGCTTTTTCCGTCATTTGAACCTCCATTTTGACAAATGTAAAGGTGTTTTGATTGAATAATCCCGTATACTTCATCGCAGACATAATCAGAATAAGGGCATCCTGTTCTTATAAGTTCACGTATTTTGCCAGAAGAAATATCTACCGTTTCTGTTTCGACAATTTCTATTTCCGCGTTAAAATCCTTTTTAAGCTGTGATATTTTCTCCGTCATTGCGCAAATACCGTCTCCGTGACGCAGTACCGCCTTGAACGAGCATTTCTTCATAAGGTCGGATGCTCTGTACCACGTGTCAAGACACATAATCATATCCTCTCCGCAAAGTAAGGATAGTTCCGTTCCCGGATACAGTTCTTTGAAATGAGAAACCGTGTCGTATGTGTAGGACTTTCCGCATTTTCGAATTTCATAGTCTGAAACCGATACTCGGTTTGAAAGCGTCGAAAATGCCGCTTTGCACATTTCATATCTTTCGTTGCCGCTAACGCATCCCCATTCGTTTTTATGAGGCGGCATCCCGGTCGGCACTATGATAACACGGTCGGGCAGGCACTGTTTGAGCACAGCCGTCACCGATGAAATATGACCTATATGCGGCGGTGAAAAAGTTCCGCCGAAAAGCACTGTATTCATTTTAATTCTTTTTTCTTGTTCTCTTTGGACTCTTTATAGAGAACGAACTTTGTTCCTATAACGGTTACAACATCGGAGCCTGTTCTTTCCGATATTTCGTCGGCGGCAAGTCTCGGCGTATAATCGGAATTGTTAAGAC
>CAZCSZ010000154.1:0-3925 GCA_964501305.1 uncultured Ruminococcus sp. | reverse complement strand
CGGAGAGGTTTTGTTGCTTTTTCGTCAACTTCTTCTTTGGAATATTCAACGGAAAGTGCGCTTTGAAGTGCGTTGTATTCATCAAGAAGCTTGCCGAGTTTTTCGTCTGCCGTATAGTCATCGGCGAGTTTTTGAATTGAAGTAAATCTATGGTCGCACTTTATAAGGTCGCCTAATTTGTGAATTGCTTCGGTGATTTCGCTTGAGAGAATGATTTCCATTTTGTTTTTCCTCTTTTCGGTAATTTTAATCTATTATTTCACCGCACAGCGAAAAAGTTTCCGCCTCGGTGATTTTAACGTTTGCAAACTTGCCTATAAGACTCTTGTCGCCCTTGAAGTGTATAGGTCTCGGAGAGTCTGCTCTACCCGTGATTTTTGTTTTGTCGCTATCGCATATTTCCTCACACAGAACTTTAAGCGCCCTTCCGAGAAACCTTTTGTTTCTCTCAAGGCTTATGGCGTAAGCCGTGTCACAAAGCTCGGCATAACGTCTGTTCGATATTTCCTTCGGAACTTTGTTATCCATCTTGGCAGCGGGTGTGCCGACTCTGGGTGAATAGATAAAGGAGAACAAAGCATCGTATCCGACGTTTTTGACAAGGTTCAGCGTATCCTCGAAGTCGTCCTCGGTTTCTCCCGGAAAACCGACTATAATATCAGTCGTCAGCGTTATATCGGGGACTGCGCTTTTGAGTTTCCCGACGGCTGTCATGTACTGTTTCACATCATAGTGCCTGTTCATAGCTTTAAGTATTCTGTCGGAACCCGACTGAACGGGAAGATGATAATGTTTTGCCACTTTTTCTTCTTCGGCAACAGCTTTTATCAGCCTGTCGGAAACGTCCTTTGGGTGACTTGTCATAAAGCGAAGTCGAAAGTCGCCGTCAAGTGCACATATTCGGTGTACAAGGTCGGCAAAATCGGTGCCGTTTCCAATATCTTTTCCGTATGAATTGACGTTTTGTCCAAGCAGGGTGATATCCTTTGCTCCGCATGATATAAGCTCTTTTGCCTCGGTTAGAATATCCTCAACACTTCGGCTTCTTTCTCGCCCTCTCACGTAGGGTACAATACAATAAGAGCAGAAATTGTTGCATCCGTACATAACGGACAGCCACGCTTTGTGCGGGCTCTTTCGGAATGTCGGCACCCCTTCGGCGATTTTGAACTCATCCGTTCTTAAGTATTCCCTCTTTTTACCCGTCAACGCATTATATACAAGCTCGGGTATTCTGTAGAAAGAGCCTGTATCGAAAACGAAATTGACATAGGGATAGCTGTGCTTTATTTTGTCCGATCTGTGGCCTTGAGTTACCATGCATCCGCCGACTCCGATTACAGCATCGGGGTTTTTCTCCTTTACGTGGCCGAACTCACCTATAAATGATAGGGCGCGAACTTCGGCGTGCTCTCTTATGGCGCAGGTGTTGACTAAAATAAGGTCCGCGCACTCAGCCTCGGAAACTTCTTCATATCCCATGGCACGGCATAGACCCGCCATTCTTTCGCTGTCTGCTTCGTTTTGCTGACAACCTAAAGTGAGTATATAAAAAGCGGGACTGTTTTTCCCGAATTTCGGGTTGCTAAGGTTAAGCTGTCTTACCGTTTCCGCTATTTCAAGTTGTCTGGAAACAGAGTCACCGTCAACGTGTGAACACGGATTAATACTGTTTTCTTTCAAATTAAAACCTCACTTTCGGCGATTATTCTTCGTCGGTAATGTATTCTTCGAATTCAATGTAATCTTTATCCGCCGCCGTGTCACTGACGTCACCGTTTAAAATACCGTCCGTAAAGTAAAGAGTACCGTCGGTTTTAGTAAACACTGCCTCAAACTCCAAATCGGAATTCCTTGAAAATTCAAGGGCACGGTCAAGGCCCATAACATACAGTGCCGTTGACAGCGCATCCGCATTTAAAGCATTATGGCAGATAACCGCAACGCTTGTAATGTCACTCTCACACGGTCTGCCCGTGGCAGGATCGAAAATATGCCCGTAACGAACACCGTCTATTTCGGCGTACCTTTCATACGTTCCGGAAACGCTTACATACTCTCCGTTTGTGTACAAGTATCCTAAAACGGAGTTTTTGTCTTTCGGATCGGTAATTCCGATTTTAAAAGGCTTGCCGTCCGACTTTGAGCCGACTGTGCCTACTGCACCGCCGAAGTTTACAAGGGCGAGTTTGACGTCGGTTGAAGAAATGTAATCGCATATTTGCTCAAGCGCATAACCCTTGGCAACACCGCCGAGGTCAAGTTTTGTCTTTCTGTCATTCTTTATAACGGAATTTTCGGAAATTTCGAGCTTGTCGCACCCGACATGATTCAGTGCCTCCGTAATTTCGCTGTCATCCGGAACTTCGGCATCTTCACTTGTAATATTCCAAAGGAGAGTAAAAGCGCCGACTGTCGGGTCGAAATAACCTTCGAGTTTGTCGGAAATATCAAGACAGCGTGTAAGGAAAGATATATCCCCATCATTAAGGTCAAGCAGTCTGTCACATTCGGTGTTGATTTCGGATACGATACTCTCCCCGTCATATGCCGAATAACGCCGGTCAAGTTCAAGAGCCGTTTTCTCACATTCTTCAGCTACTTCGTCAAGGTATTCCTTATCAAGATTAAACTTTTTTCCGTCTTGGTCAGCGGAAATCGGGGAAAGTTTTATGTTGACATAGGTATCCATCGCGATAAAATCATACGAAACAAAGTCGTTTACATCTCCCGTTTTGCACGACGAAAGGCAGCAAAGTAAGCAAGAAAGAACAATTATAAAGGAAATAATTCTGTTTAAATTCATGTTTTTCTCCTTTTTGAGAATACTTTGTACGGAAGAGCCGAAAGAACACATCCCGTTACGGTGCCGCATATAAACCCGCAAAAGGTAAGAAGCGGCAAGAGTGAGAGCGCCGCATTCGGCGAGAATACAAAGGCACAGGGGATAAGCTGACCTATATTGTGAAATGCCCCACAGACGGCGCTTATACCGACAAAGCTTATTTTTCCGTTAAAGACAACTGACAGAAGAACAAGAGCGACAAACGAAAGAAGTGCGCCCGACAGGGAGTATACAAAAGAGGTTGGATTTCCGAACAGAAGTGATGATACAAATACCCTGAGAACGGAAACGCAAAAAGCGCACAAAGGCGACGAGGCAAAATATGCCGCCGTTACGGATATATTGCAAAGTCCGAGCTTAAAACCCGCAAGCGGGATTACAAGGCTTGTCGGAACAAGACTTTCGAGGAATGAAAGAGCAAGCGCAATGCATAGGTAAAGCGCACCTTCGGTGCACCTTGCGGAGGCATCACGGAACAAGCGCATCGGCACTGTCTTCACTGTTTTCACCTTCGCATACAATCGAGAAGTTTCCCGGCACGCATATTATACTGCCGCCGTGCGACTTGCCTATTTTACCCATGGAAACGCAAACACCGTCGGGGCAGTCGGCGTTTGTCACACACGCCGTGCCGTCGGAGACTTCAACCGTGTATTCATATCCGCCCGACGTAAAAAGGTAAGTACCGCTGTCGTTAAGGTCGAGAGCGAGTGTTCCGCTGTCCGTTTTTACGGTCGCAAAATATGAATTTGACCTTGACGAATATACAAACACAAGAACTATACAGAATACCGCAACAACCGTTATCGGTATAATATCGTAGAGCGTCGGCTTTTTCTTCGGAATTTTTATTTCCACGGCAAATCACCACGTTTCATAGATTAATATAATAATTATACATAATTAAATACGTAATGTCAACCGAAAGTGAGGTTTTAGGTGCTTCACAATAGAAAAATTCTTAAAAAAGCAAAAAAAAGCTTGACAATCGGGGCTTTGAATGATATACTAAACAAGTAATGCACGCGAGAGTGGCGGAACAGGCAGACGCGCACGTTTGAGGGGCGTGTGGTTCACACC
>CAZCSZ010000153.1:0-3936 GCA_964501305.1 uncultured Ruminococcus sp. | reverse complement strand
GTGTCGGGCATCCTGTTGCAAATGGTCTTGACAACAGCTCAATTAAATGATATTATAGTATTATCTAAATCGAAAAGGAACATTACAATGAAAACCAAAAAGATAATCAGTCTGCTTCTTGCGGCAACAATGCTCATATCTCTTTTTGCCCTGTCCTCTTGCAGCTTTTCAGGTTCAAAAGACCCCGTCAAAGTCGCAATCACAGTTAAGGACTACGGCACTATGACCCTTGAGCTTTATCCCGATATCGCTCCCATAACCGTAGAAAACTTTCTCAAGTATGTTGATGACGGATTTTACAGCGGCCTTACATTCCACCGTATTTACAGCGGTTTCATGATTCAGGGCGGTGACCCCAAAGGAGACGGAACAGGAAACGGCAAATTCGGAAACATCAAAGGCGAATTCTCCTCGAACGGAGTCGAAAATAACCTCTCACACGAGCGTGGCGTAATTTCCATGGCAAGGTCACAGGCAAATGACAGCGCATCATGCCAGTTTTTTATCTGCCATGCAGATGCCAAATTCCTTGACGGCAGCTATGCCGCATTCGGAAAAGTTATTGACGGCTTTGACGTTCTCGATGCAATAGCATCCACCGAAGTTACAGTCAACGTCTACTCCGGTGAAATGTCAACACCCGTCAATCCCCCCGTTATTGAAAGCATAACAAGAGTTGAAGGCTGAATTAAGTTTAAAAGCCGAGTTTGCAGTGCTGCTGTAAACTCGGCTTTTTTATTATGTCAGTCATCCAATTCGACAACGGATTTAATAACTACTCTCGTCATAGGTGAAGTTCTCTCACCCGACATTCCGTATGTTACGGGCACGTCAGCTACCGCATCAAGTACATCGAAACCGTCAATAACTTTTCCGAAAGCTGCGTAGTCACCGTCAAGGAATTTGGCATCTGCATGGCAGATAAAAAACTGGCATGATGCGCTGTCCTTAACTTGCGTCCTCGCCATGGAAATTACGCCACGTTCATGAGAAAGATTATTCTCAAATCCGTTTGACTTAAATTCTCCTTTGATTTTCTTTAACTTACCGTCGCCCATTCCAGTGCCTGTGGGGTCTCCGCCCTGAATCATAAATCCCCTGTAGATACGGTGAAATGAAAGCCCGTCGTAAAATCCGTCCCTCACGTAAGACAGAAAGTTTTCCACCGTGAGCGGAGCAATATCGGGATAAAGTTCAAGCGTCATTGCGCCGAAATCTTCGATTTCCATTTTGATTTTGTTAGTCATCGTTTCATCTCCTTAACATTCAATACTGAAATTGTAGCAGAAAGAATCCGTTTTGTCAACGAAAACCTTATAAGGTGCGGCAAATTGCATATAATATATGCAAGCGGAGGATAGTATGGAAAGAAGCAAAACCGATTACATTATAATATTCAGTTTAATTGCGGCATCGCTCTGCATAATCGTAAAATGCGTCGGAAAAGTTCTCGTTTTGGCTTTGATACCCTTTGTCGGGGCGTGGATTATTTCTTTGCCCGTAAAACCGCTGTCCGAAAGCATTGCGAAAAAGCTTAAACTCAAACAGAGTTTTTGCGCCACCGTGCTTATAATTGCAATTACAGCAGTTTTGTCGGTTGTATTAGTCAATCTCTTCGGCGCGCTTATCCGCGAGGCATCCTCTCTTGTCAGAGAAATAACCGAAGAGCTTGACAGCGGCGGCGGTATTTTGGCTGAGATAATCGAAAGCGCAAGCTCACTCGGGAACAAATTCTCAAGCTCGGAAAAGGCTAGCAAGGCGACAACGGCTGTTTATAACGGCATTCGTTCTCTCATCCTTTCCGCGCTTGAAACTTTTTCGTCCAAAGTCGCCGAACTCGCAACTGCTTTTATCGGAAAACTGCCGGGACTGATTTTCGCTATTATAACATGCGTTATTTCCCTTTTCTATATTTGTTCGTCGAAAAGCATCATCCATGCGGAAAAAGACAGCACAGGTAAATCAAAAGTGTCAAGTACACTTCGAAAGGTCAAAGACAGTGTATCCGATGCTCTCGGAAAGTATCTTCGCTCCTATTTGATTATTTTGCTCATCACGTTTGCAGAGCTGTTTTTGGGATTCGTAATCCTCCGAATTGATTACGCTCTTCTTCTGTCTCTGACGGTCGCTATCATAGATTTTTTGCCCGTTCTCGGCACGGGAATAGTAATTATACCTTGGAGCATTGCGTGCCTTCTGACGGGCAAAATAAGGCGCGGCGTCGGGCTCATTGTTATTTGGGTTGTAATGTATCTTGTACGCCAACTTGTTGAACCCCGTATCGTTAGCGGTGTCATGGGTATACATCCGCTTGCATCTTTGTTTGCCATTTATCTCGGCTATATTTCCTGCGGTGTTCTCGGCATGATTATGTTTCCTATACTGCTCTATCTTGTCAAGGCGGTTATACAAAGTCGGCAATCATCTCAAGTCCCCTGAATAAAATACCGCAGAACTGATTCTGCGGTATTTTATGTTATTGAATTAATTCAGTGTGAGGTTGCCGCACCGCTTTTGTTACCCTTGGCAAAATGTATTATAAGTCCGATTACAAGCCCGATTCCCGCGGGAACAAGCCACCCAAGACCTATACCGAACAACGGGAGTATTTTTTCTGCAACGCCCGTTATCACATTCAGTCCGATTTTCTCCGATATTCCTTCGGGGAGCGTACCGCCCAATGATTTAATAAAATCAAACAGTGCAGCAACAAGCGTAAACGAAGTCACACTGACATAAACCGCCTTGTCATGTTGAAACAACCTTCCGAAAAGAGACAGCAAAATCAGTGTCATAGCGAGAGGATAGAGGAACATAAGCACCGGAACAGCATATTTTATTATGCTGTTAAGGCCGATATTTGCCACGGCAAGGGAGAATACACACAAAAGAATTGCCCAAAACCTATATCCGGGTGTCTTCGGGAACATTTTCGCTAGTGCTTCGGATACACTTGTCAAAAGTCCTATTGCCGTTTTAAGACAGGCAAGCGTTACTGTTACCGCAAGAAAAATCTGGCCGAGTTTTCCGAAATAATGTCCGCAAATATCAGCAAGAGCAATGCCGCCGTTTTCCGAAACAGGGAAAAGTCCCCTGCTTTGAACACCTATAACGGTAACACCGACGTATACAACCGCCATCAAAAGACAACTCAATATACCCGCTTTGACCGTACTCGAAGCAACATCGTCTTCTTTTTCAACTCCAAGATCCTTTATTACGTTAACAACAACAATACCGAACGCAAGTGCCGCTATGGCATCCATCGTATTGTAACCTTCGAGAAATCCGTTAAAAAACGCACCCGTGGCATACGATTCATCGGGTGTAACGCTACTTATTGTAGCCGTCGGAGATGCAATGGATATTGCGACAAGCGCTACAAGGAAAATCAGAAACACTGGGTTGATTATTTTGCCGACCCATGTAAGTATCTTATTCGGTTTCAATGTAAAGAGCAATGCAACTCCGAGAAATACAGCAGTAAATATAAAAGAGTAAAGAGCCGTTTTCCCTTCCGCAACAAGCGGTGCAACTCCCACCGTAAACGAAGTTGAAGCGCACCTCGGAATTGCAAAGCAAGGGCCTATCGTGAGATACAAGGCGCACGTAAAGAACATGCCGTAACCTTTTCCGACACGTGATGCCATTTCATACAACCCGCTCGACTTGCTTATGCCTAGCGCCGCAACGCCGAGAAGCGGTATTCCCACTCCCGTCACTATAAATCCTATTACGGCAGGAAGCATATTAGAGCCGGCAAGCTGTCCCATATGTACAGGGAAAATCAGATTACCCGCACCGAAGAACATACCAAACAGCATGCTGGCAACAATAATCGATTCTGTGATAGTCAACTTCTTTTTCATTTGATACCTCTGAATAATAGCCGTGAAGGTATACTCCACATTATAATCTTATTGTATCATATAAATT
>CAZCSZ010000152.1:3118-3954 GCA_964501305.1 uncultured Ruminococcus sp. | reverse complement strand
GAAGCTCCATGCAAGAGGTCCTATGGGGCTCGAAGAACTGACAACATACAAATATACCGTTTTCGGAAACGGAACCGTAAGATAACGGAGGAATTATGAAATACAAAGCAGGTTTTATCGGTTGCGGCAATATGGGCGGAGCACTTCTCAAAGCCGCTTCATCAGTGCTTAAAAAAGGAGAAATATCATTTTTTGACCCTTGCGAGAGCAAGGCACTGGCAACGGAAAAAGAGAGCGGCGCCGTATATTTGCCGTTTGAAGAAGTGTGCGCCGAGAGCCACATTCTGTTTTTCGGAGTTAAGCCCAATATTATATCGGGCGTTCTTTTAAAAGCAAAAGAATATATAACGTCCGAAACATTGGCAGTTTCAATGGCGGCGGGATTTTCCGTTTGCGATATTGAGGAAAACTTGGGAAAAGACAAGAAAATCATAAGGATAATGCCCAACACTCCCGCATCCGTCGGAGCGGGAACCGTTCTGTACTGCACGAATGCAAACGTAACAAATGACGATGCCGAAATGTTTCTTAATATCATGTCGAAAGCGGGATTTACCGACAAAATCGACGAGAAACTCATCGATGCGGCGGCGGCTCTTTCGGGATGCGGGCCCGCATTCGTATATATGTTTACCGAAGCCCTGGCTGACGGGGCAGTCGCATGCGGTCTGCCGAGAGAAAAGGCTGTTATGTATGCCGAACAGACTGTTCTGGGAGCGGCGAAACTCGCTCTTGAAAGCAAAAAGCATCCCGGAGAACTTAAGGATGCCGTATGTTCTCCCGGCGGAACTACAATCGAAGGCGTTCTCACCCTTGAAAACGGCTCTTTCAGAGGC
>CAZCSZ010000152.1:0-3108 GCA_964501305.1 uncultured Ruminococcus sp. | reverse complement strand
TCAGAGGCACTACCGCTTCCGCTGTAATTGCGGCGTTTGAAAAGACAAAAAAACTCAAATAATTCCTCTCCTCTGCATTGCAGACAACGTCTGCGACTGAGAGAAACTTTATGGCCGAGTATAGCCAGGTCACCTTCGCTCATAAATAAAATTACATCGTGTATTTCGGTTTGTTCCGAAATACACGGTGTTTTCTTATACGGCTGTTATTATGACGTAAAAACCGTACTGTCCATATTGGGTATGTAATAGCACACTCCACCGTCTCCGTCCTGCGACAGAAAATCACAGATAATATCATCGGCAAACACCGTACCGAATCCTATATCGACAGGACAGGTGTTCTCATCGAAAGCCATCTGAAAGCTGCAATTTGAAGCCACGGAACACGATATTTCAAATGAATCAATAGTTATTTGAGGTTTGGAATACTCCTTTTTCTTTTTCTTCATTTCCTTTCATCATTTGAAAATCAGTCGACTATTAAAAGCTTGCGGAAAAGCTTTATGTCTTTCGATGAAACGGTTCCGTAGTCCAAATCGGCGGCATCGACATCGTATCCGTCAAGAGTGACCGTACCGGAAACATGCTTTAAAATAAGTTTTTGGTCAGTCAAGGTCACAAGGTCGTCACCGTTGATATCACCTTTAATAACGTTAACGCCGAACTCCTCCGAAAGAACCGAATAAGCGGCAAGTTCGCTGTCATGACTTACGCAAAGTCTTACAGCGGAAAGGTTTGATATTTCGCTGCTTGATGTGTACTTGATCTTAGTGAGAGATATGAGCGGTTGCTTTCCGTTTTGTCCTTTGACGTAAACGGTTACGGGATAAGACTGCATTCCGTTTTCCCATTCTACAGCCTCTGTTATATCGTAATACATATCGGTAGCTCCCGCAAGCGTAATCTCACGCTTGTTGCCATTACATGCAACAACAAGAGTTGCCGTCTCTCCGCTTGCAACTCCGGCTGAGATTTTGGCTCCTATAAGTATCCTTTCGGGAATACCCAATGCGGATACATCAAGAACAAAAGATACACCCTCTCCGACGGGAACGGTTATCTCATTTGATGCACCTGCATAAACGTAATCTTTGTAGGTATTAACCTTTCTTGTTAGATTGTTTCCGTCGGTGAACATTACACCGGTTATAAGTTCCTCATCAAGAGTACTCTTTGAAATAAGCATACGTCTCAGTGTACCCTCAAAACTTGTAAGTTCGCCGTCGGCTTTATACTTTTCCCTGACCACGGTATTTTCTTCGGCGGTAACGTCAATCGGCGCGTATATTCTTACGCCATCAAGATAGAAATCGCTGTAACCGAGTTTTCCCGCGTCAAACGTTTTGCTGTAGGACGGTATTATCTCAACGGTATAGTTGCCGTAATCGCCGTGCCACGTTATAACGGGAATCTGATACATAACAGGGGATGAGTTGTCCGCAGGCAAAGACGGTGTCCATGTTGCACTCTTCCCGTTTTCGCCTTCGGTGTATGTGTAACCGAAATAGTTGCTTGATGCGATTTTCTTCACCGTTTGGTTCGTATTTGAATCGGTAATTATTACGGTAACAAGAGAAGTTGCACCACCTGTCGCAGATATGAGATCAAATCCGTCGCCCGTAAAGGAAAAGCTTGCAGTCGGCATCCATGTGCCGTTTGCGTTTGCAACCTGACTTTCGTCAACTCTGTTTTTGTGTGCCGAGTTGCCGCTGTACATGAGATATCCCGAATAACTGTCGGAGTATCCGTATACGCTCTCGTCTCCGAAAAGCGTATTCACAGGGCAGTCGCTCTCAACAGTTTCCCGCTTTGAGCCTTCACTCGCTGTCGGATACGTGCCGTCACTGTATTCTATAAACCCTTCACAACTGTCCTCGTAATAAACAGTCGTCGCGGGGATTATTTTTAAGTCGGCGTACATATATACTCCGATTTTGTCAACCGTACAGCAGTATGTAAACACCTGAACCTCGAATGCACTCGTGCCTTCGGGGGGTATATTTCAGCGTAACACCCGCACCGTCCGAGACAACGGCAAGAGTGCCGACACCGTCCGATGTCGCTGTATTTGTTGCTTTTGCGGGACAGATTCTATAGAATACTTTGTTTTTGATTATTCCGTCGAAATTGGAAACAAGCCCCTCAAAGGTTACCGTTGCTCTGTCATATCCGCCGTCATTGTCCCTAAATGATTTTATTTCATCAGCCCCGACTGTTATTCCCGTACCGAAATCGATTACGGTGAAATCGTCGGAAGGTTCAGTGTCAATAAGTGAAAGTTGGACTTTTTCATAGAGAACATATGTGCTGTTATTGCAGCCTACCGTTACCGCATAAACCGTCTAGCCGCTCTCGGTCTGTCTTATTGGGTCTCGGTCTACCGTAAGAACACAGTCCGATGAAAGTGTACCCGTTACGCTGAAAGATGTAAGATAATTACCGTTGGCGCCTTCGAATATGTATCCTTTTGCGGTTTTTGCGGCAATAAACCCATTTCCGAGCCCGACCGTTGTATAAGGCGTATAACTTATACCATCGCTGTAAACCGAACATATCCCGGTCGCACCGTCTGCTCCGAAGCATTCCGCGCTGCTTGAAATATCTCCCGTTCCGACTGCAATATAATCAGCTCCCGGCCTTACACTGTCGGCTCTCACATATATTTCGGCTATGTCGTCAATCGGTGTTTTTTCGTAAAAGTACACCTTGTTTGAGCTGTCCTTTGATGTGATAAATACATCCTTCGCGGTTTCACCGCCCGAAACGGAGTCTGCAGGGACAGAGACTATTTGGCTGTTGTTATAAAAGTCACCTTCCGATGGAATTCCGTTTTCAAAACCGCATGCGGAAGCTTATCTATAACTTCACTCAAACTTGCTCCGCAATCGGAACAGGTGTAAGTTATACTTCCCGAAGAAGTGCAGGTTGCCTCTTTTCTCACCGACGTCGTAGATGTTAACGGTTCCTTGATTGGTCAGCGCACCGCCGTGAGAAGCTGAATAGCCGTCTGAAATCTCAGAGCCGCTGTAAAGATTAAGCGTACCGCCACCCGTAACGGTAATATTCTCAAGAGCGGCAATCTTCTCAAGCGCAAGACGAGTCTTG
>CAZCSZ010000151.1:0-3957 GCA_964501305.1 uncultured Ruminococcus sp. | reverse complement strand
ACTACATACTCTGCAAAGGCGGCAAAGGCGGATTCGGCAACAAGCACTTTGCAACGCCGACACGCCAAATACCTAATTTCGCCAAGAACGGAATCCCCGGTGAAGAACGGGAAATAATACTTGAACTAAAAATGATAGCAGATGTCGGACTTGTAGGTCTGCCGTCAGCGGGAAAATCTTCTCTCTTATGCGCTGTATCGGAGGCTCGTCCTAAAGTTGCGGAATACCACTTCACAACTTTAGAGCCGTCACTCGGCGTTATCCGAACAGGTGAAGACAGAGGTTTTCTTATGGCGGATATACCCGGCCTTATAGAGGGTGCATCGGAAGGGGCGGGCCTCGGACACGCATTTCTAAGGCACGTAGACAGATGCCGACTTCTGATACAAGTGATAGATGCAGCGGGAACCGAAGGCAGAACTCCGCTTGATGACTTCAACACCATAGACGGCGAGCTCCAAAAATTCGACGAAGCACTATACAACCGCCCACGTATTATAGCGGCAAACAAATGCGATGTGATCCAATCTACCGAGACACCCGAAATTAAGATGTTTCTCGAAGAAATGGAAAGGCGAAATTACAAGGTTTTATTCATATCCGCCGCAACAGGAAAGAATACAAAAGAGCTTATGCTTGAATGTGAACGTATGCTTTCAACCCTCCCTCCGATTACCGTTTACGAAGCGGAAGAAATCCCCGTCGACATCGACTATGCCGATGCCTCACCCGACAGTATTGTTATTCACAAAGAATCCGACGGCGCATACGTCGTAGAGGGTAAGTGGCTTGAACTGCTTTGCGGCAGAATTAATTTCTCCGACCGTGAATCCCTTATGTATTTTGAAACCCAACTTAATAAGTTCGGCGTAATCGACAAGCTGAGAGATGCTGGTTGTGAGGAAGGCGACACTGTCCGTATGTTTGAATTTGAATTCGATTTCGTTAACTGAACACACAAACAAAATCGCCCCGCCTGTGGGCAACACTCCAAAAGGAGTGTCCCCCATAGGCGGGGCTTCGTTATACCTTTATTCTTCGTCCTTTATTCAGTCAGTTTTCCATCTGATATAAATCAGTCCTCTTTCCTCTCCTGTTATACTAACTTCGCCGGACTTACCGTTTTCACTCTGTATCTATACTACATCTCACAAACCATTGACATTACAACCAACCTGTGCCGAACGGCACGAAGTGCGCCGCTTGCGGATTTTTGGCACGGGCATGAATTATACGGCAGAGCGGCGCATCCCACTGTAGATTATCTTAAATCCAACGAGAAAGAAGAACCAAGGAATAGGAAACCCGCTGTAGCTTTCAAGGCGGTGAATTAGCAGCAAACAGGCCCACTGTTTGCAGACACCTGTTCAAAAATTTTCGCCAAGGCCTTTTTCAAAAGACCGAAAAAGAAAGCGATGAAGCCTTGTTTGACTTCATCGCCGTTTTATTTCAAGGTACTATGCTTCAAAGGTTGAGCATTGTCTGAGAGTATCAGTCTGCAAAAGCCTTGCGAGCCTTGTAAGTTGTATGGAGAAGCTCGTGAGCTTTATGTGAGTTAGGCTCTCCGAGATAGTCGTCATACAGCGCTTTGATTTGAGGATTGTTGTGAGACTGACGAAGCACCTGTCTTTCATCCTCACTGTAAAGCGCCGCCGCTCTCTTCTCTTTGTAGGTATCCAAAATATCGTCCGCCTCATTGGGGAGGAAGCAACTTCTCACGATAGGCTGACCGCCGCCTGCGATACAACCGCCGGGACAACCCATGATTTCGATAAAGTGATACTTTGACTTGCCCTCTTTGATTTCATCAAGGAGAACTTTAGCATTCTTCATGCCGTGAGCAACAGCAACATTAACTGTTGTACCGTTAATGTCGATTGAAGCTTCACGTATGCCTTCGAAACCTCGAACATCTTCAAATTTAACAGCTTCGTGTTCCTTGCCTGTGAGAACATAATAAACGGTACGAAGAGCAGCTTCCATAACGCCACCTGTTACACCGAATATTACGCCTGCGCCCGTGTAGTCGCCCATGAGGTCCGCATCGAACTCTTCGTCCGGGAGACGGTTGAACATAATGCCGGCACGCTTAATCATGCGAGCAAGCTCTCTTGTTGTAAGGACAGCATCAACATCGGAAAGGCCGTTAACACTGAGTTCTTCCCTCTGTCTCTCGTATTTCTTTGCCGTACAAGGCATTATCGATACTACAAAGATATCCTTCGGGTCTATGCCGTTTTTCTCTGCATAGTAACTCTTGATTACAGCACCCTGCATTTCATGGGGCGATTTGCAAGAAGAGAGATGGTCGAGAAGGTCACCGTAGTTGTACTCTGCATAGTTAACCCAACCGGGAGAACACGATGTAATCATAGGAAGAACACCGCCGTTCTTCATTCTGTTGAGAAGCTCCGTGCCTTCTTCCATGATTGTAAGGTCAGCGCCGAAGTTTGTGTCATATACTTTCGCAAATCCGAGTCTTCTGAGAGCAGCTACCATTTTGCCGGTAACAGCCGTTCCAACGGGAAGTCCGAATTCTTCGCCGAGAGCTGCACGTACTGCGGGAGCTGTCTGTACTACAACGTGTTTGCCTGCTTTCATCGCCGCATCAACGGATGCGATTTCGCTCTTTTCGGTGAGCGCACCTGTAGGACATACGGAAACACACTGACCGCAAAGAATACAGGGGCTGTTTGCCATGGAACGGTTTTCAGCAGGAGCAACTATTGTTCTGAATCCGCGGTTTTCAAAGCCGAGAATGCCCATTCCGTGTGCATTCTGACATCTTGAAACACAACGGCCGCAAAGAATACATTTAGAAGTATCACGAACGATTGAGGGCGTCAGCTCGTCAACAGTTACGGGAGTTTTCGAACCTTCGAATCTTCCCTCTCTTGCGCCTGTAATGTTGGCTACATGTAAAAGCTCGCACTTGCCGTTCTTGTCGCACTGCTGGCAGTTCTTGTTGTGATTTGAAAGAAGAAGTTCAACGGACGCACGGCGTGCCGCTGTTGCCGCAGGTGTCGATATTCTAATTTCCATACCCTCATTTACAGGGTATACACAAGAGGCTACAAGTCCTCTTGCGCCCGTCGCTTCAACAAGGCATACACGGCACGAACCGTTGGAACATTCGCCGTGATTGAATGCACAAAGAGACGGAATTTCATAACCGCATGCTTTTGCGGCTTCAAGTATTGTAAGTCCTTCTTCTACCTGATAGGGGACGCCTTCAATTTTAATATTAATCAATGCCATTTATCTGTCCTCCCTTATTTCTTTACGATTGCTTTGAACTTACATGTTGCAATGCAAGCACCGCATTTAACGCACTTTTCGGGGTCGATGGCCATTGCCGCAAGTTTCTTTCCGGGAGCCGTATAATCAGTTCTCGTAATAGCATCTGCGGGGCAAGCCTTTGCACAAACGCCGCAACCGAAGCACTTATCCTGCTCGATTGTGTAACGCATAAGATTCTTGCAAACTTTCGCGGGACACTTCTTGTCTATGATGTGAGCTATGTACTCATCACGGAAGTGTGTCATCGTGGAAATAATCGGGTTAGCCGCTGTCTGACCCAATGCGCAAAGAGAATTGGTCTTTACGGTTCTGCCGAGCTCTTCAAGCTCTTCAAGGTCTTCCATTGTGCCGTTGCCCTCGGTAATCTTGGTGAGAAGCTCAAGCATACGCTTCGTGCCTATACGGCACGGCGTGCACTTGCCGCATGACTCATCGCAGATAAATTCCATATAGAACTTAGCAACATCAACCATGCAGTTATCTTCATCCATTACGATGGCACCGCCCGAACCCATCATCGAACCTTTTGCTACAAGGTTATCAAAGTCGATAGGCTCATCAAGGAATTCTTTTGTAAGACATCCGCCAGAAGGCCCGCCCGTCTGAATTGCTTTGAATTCTTTTGCGCCGGGAATTCCGCCGCCGATATCGTAGATG
>CAZCSZ010000150.1:0-3961 GCA_964501305.1 uncultured Ruminococcus sp. | reverse complement strand
GACTAAGTCATACTGTGATGAAAGAACTTTATAAAAATTCAAAGGGGTGGGTGCCGGTGGAATGAGAAAGAAAATAGTCAGTATAAAGAAAATCTTAATCATATCCGTATCCGCTCTTTTGTCGGCTATTTTGACTTTGACGGTGCTCTTTTGGATTTTTATCGTACTCGGATCAAGCAAAACTCTCCAGGAAACATGGATTTGCACGGCAATGCATACATATACTCATCAGTATCTCGCAACGTGGTTTTTCTCAGATGAGAAAATCGAGGAGGTGCTTAACTCGCAGAAAGTCGATGACAGTGCCCACGACTCCGTTTTGCCGAGCGGGGAGAACAGTAATACCGTTCAGTCTAAAAAACCCGTCGGAAACGACGAAATCTACGAGAGTGAAGGGTACAGAAAGCTCTCCGAGGGAGTCTACATAAAAGAAGTATCGGGTACGTCGGGCGTTTCGAACTGGTTCGGTTATGCAATGCTCGTTTCGGATCCGACGAGAATAAGGCTTGTGGATACGCCTGCACAGTTTGACCACGGTTGGACTGTTATGGAAATGGTGGAAAGTGTCGGCGGAGTTGCGGGTATCAACGGAGGCGGATTTAACGACGGTCCGAATTACGATTCGAACGGCGGCTCACCGACAGGACTTCTCATTGAAAACGGAGTGCTTGTCAATCCTTCCGTGCCGAACGGAGAGACTTACAATATGATAGGTTTCGATGCACTTGGAAACTTTATTTTGCGCCACACGACAGCGGCGTGGGCTATGGAAAACGATATAATGAATGCGGTTTCGTTTTCCCCCTATATTGTTGTAAACGGAGAAGGAATGGTCAAAAACGGAACCGGCGGTTGGGGAATAAGCCCCCGAACGGGACTCGGCCAAAGAGAAACGGGAGAGGTTATATTCGTAGTTATAGACGGCAGGCAGATAGGTTACAGTATAGGATGTGACCTTGACGGGCTTCAAAAAGTAATGCTTGACGAAAAATGCATCAACGGCGCCATGATGGACGGTGGAAGTTCTACTGCCATGGTTCACGGCGGTGAGTATATAAACCGACCGTCACTAGGTCACGAACGTTGGATTAACAATGCGTGGGTTGTAATGCCCGCGAAATAATAATACCCTTGCACCGTTTTTTAAAATACGGCGGCAAGGGATATTTTTTTGAAAAAAGACTTGACATTCTCCTTGCTGCATAGTATACTGTAAGTGTACTAACATTGATAGTACACTTAATCCGGCAAGCAGTCCGATTTTAAATAAAGGAGGAAACAATGTTTGAGGTAAACGGAATGTCAAGTATTCCCGTATACGAACAGCTTATTAATCAAATAGAGGAATATGTTGCAAGCGGAATACTTAATGCGGGAGACAGACTGCCGTCTGTCAGAAATCTTTCGGTCAGTCTTTCCGTAAATCCGAATACGGTACAGAAAGCATTCGGTGAGCTTACGCTGAACGGAATAATATGCGGTGTACCCGGAAAGGGCAATTATATAACGGATGGTGCGCTGAAAACCGTCAGGGAAAAGAGCAAAAAGAAAATCGGCTCTTTTGAGAAGCTTGTGCGCGAGCTTATGCTTGCGGGCATCGAAAAAGAAGAACTCTCGGCGATAGTCGGCAAAGTATATGATACAAAGGAGGAGACAGACAATGATTAAATGTCAGAATTTGACCAAACAGTTCGGCAATTTTACGGCGCTTGACAAGGTTAGCTGTACGATAGAGGACGGAAAAATATACGGTATGGTGGGCTCAAACGGAGCGGGAAAATCCACTTTTTTAAGAGTTTTGTCGGGCGTGTACAAGGCTGACGGCGGAGTTGTTGAACTTGACGGTGAGAATGTATGGGAAAACCCGTCTGTCAAGAGCAAAACGGCATTCGTTCCCGATGATTTGTACTATTTGAACGGTGCATCGATGAACAGAATGGCACGTGCTTACCGTGACTTCTTTCCGAACTTTGATATGACACGCTTTGACGAAATGTCGGCCCGCTTCGGGCTTGATAAAAACAAGTCGCTGAACAGCTTCTCAAAGGGAATGAGACGGCAGGCTATGACCGTTTTGGCACTTTCCAGGAGACCTAAATACATATTCTTCGACGAAACGTTTGACGGGCTTGACCCCGTTATGAGAAATTTCGTCAAAAGTCTTATCTGCCAAGACGTAATCGATGAGGGTTCAACGGCAATTATAACGTCACACTCGCTCCGTGAGCTTGAGGATACATGCGACCAGCTTGCCCTTTTACACCGAGGCGGAATGATTTTGGAAAGCGACGTTCAAAACCTGAAAACCGAGCGTTTCAAAGTACAGATAGCATTCAACAGCGAGTATGACCGCACGCTGTTTGAAGGTATCAATGTCGTTCAGTTTACAAAACAGGGGTCTGTTGCGAGACTTATAGTCAACGGAGACCGAGATTATATAGTAAACAGGCTTACGGCACTCAATCCCGTGCTTCTTGACGTTTTGCCTCTTACGCTTGAGGAGGTATTCACATACGAAATGGAAGCACTCGGTTATACATTTGATTTGAATTGAGGTGACAAAATGAAGAACAGATTATTTTCTTTCGGTATATTTAAAGAAACGATAAGGCAACTTAAACTTATAGGCATAATAATGACCGCATTCGGTATTGTTACTTCTGTCGGAACGGCGGTATTAAGTTTTATGTCTCAGCCGATTGAAAGGGTATCTTCGTCGGCAAGCAACTTCTCGACAGTACCCGCAATAGCGATTATATACGTCGGATTCTTTGCGGTGTACCTTACGGCTTTTATTTCGACGCTTAAAGTATTCGGATACGTTAATACGAGAAATTCCGCTGACTTCTACCATTCGCTTCCCGAAACAAGGGAATGTGTATTTGTCAGCTCCGCAACGGGAATTCTGGCTGTATCACTGTCATCGCTTTTGATTTCGGTCGGCGTCGGTGTGCTGGCTTATACGGTATCCCCGATGTTTGCATTCAAAACACTGTTTGTCCCGTATGCCGACGTGCTTTACGGAACGCTGTGCCTTTGCGCCATGGTTTTCCTTATGGTTACGAGCGCATCGATTGCCGTAAGCCTTACGGGAACCAAATACATGAACGCTATCGTAACTGTACTTCTTGTCGTCGTTCCGAGAGTACTCATCAACACGGTAACGTCAACGCTCACTGCAAATGCCCCCGTACTTGTCAGGGATTCGTTCGGAGCATTTTTCTCGCCCGACTCTAACCTTCTTCTGAGCTCGTTTTCACCCCTCATTCTCGGAACATCGATAAATATATTTTCAGTAATATATACGTTTGTGCTTGCTCTTGTTTACGGCGCCGTGGCATGTTTCCTTTTCAAGAAAAGAAAAAGCGAATCGGCACACAGTGCATCGGCAACGCCTTTGCTTCAGGCTGTTTTCCGTATAGCTGTTGCGGTATTTCTCTGCGTATTGAGCTTTCCGTTTATTGCGGAATTCGGCTATGACTCCGCATGGATTGTGTGGTATGCGATAGTTGTGGTTCTTTACTTCGCCTTTGAATTGTTCACAACGAAGAAATGGAAAAACGCTCTTCGTGCCGTGCCAGGACTCTTTATAGCCGCAGCAATTCTGGTAGCGACATTCTTCGGCACGAAACTTGCCTCCGATATTGCACTTTCATACGAACCGTCGGCAGATGAAATTGAAAGCGTGAGAATAATATCTTCAACGGATTATTATATTAATGACGAGCTGTATCCGATTTCCAAAGAAGGCGGAACTTTCGCAAACTATGCGCTCTCCAAAGCCTCCAATGTATCTGTTTACGACAGAGAAGTTGCAAAGCTTGTTTCCGAGGGCTTGAAGGAAAGTAACGAAAAATGCAGAAAAAAAGCATTCGATGATTACGGCGGCGATTACTTTATACGTATGGAAATAACGACCACTAAGGGCTCAAAAAAACGAATTGTGAGAATGGCGCCGGAG
>CAZCSZ010000149.1:0-3981 GCA_964501305.1 uncultured Ruminococcus sp. | reverse complement strand
CAATAGCATAGGGTGAGTCGCTTTCAACTGAACTAAGATTTCCTTTATTGAATCAGTTGAAAGCGACTCACCCTATGCTATTGAAATAGTCCAAAACGGAAACAGAGCATACGAGCCTCTTCCGCTTCAAAACGATGCCGGTTTATATGCTACATGGTATAAAGATGCCGACCTTACCGAACCGTGGAATTTTGAGAATGACACTGTCGGAGATACTGATTTCAATCTCTATGCGGGATTCGGTGTAAAACTTGATAAAATAGAAATTACAACGCCTCCGACCGTATGTGAATACTCCGAAGGCAAGACATTCAATCCCGACGGAATGGTAGTCACCGCATACTACACCGACGGAACATCAAAACCGATATACAATTACACACTGCTCACTACAGGCAGACTTGAGCTCGGAACCAACAGAATTCACATTGCATACACCGAAGGCTTTGAAATATACACTGCATCTTACCGTATAAGCGTTACACCTTGTACTCATACCGAATATACTACCAATACGGTACACAGTGCCGTATCAACTTGTGACGTTGCGGGATACAACGAAATATACTGTGACAACTGTGGAAATCTTGTTGAAACGGCAGTACTTCCTCTTGCTGACCACGAATACGGCACATATGCGGGATACGAAGCTACTTGTACCGCCGAAGGCCGTCAAGACGGAGAATTCTGTATTCATTGCGGGGTTTTAAAAGCGGAACGTGCCGTAATACCGGCAAAGGGTCATTCCTACGGTGAATGGACAGTTGAAATAGACTCCACAACCGAGACTGTCGGAACAAAAGTCAGAATATGCAGTGAATGCGGTGACAGAGATGAAGCTGAAATACCGCTCAAACCCGCAATAGTACTCAACTTAAGACCCGAATGGGGCTACTACGCAAAAGCATCGGAATGCGCTGTTGACAACAACAGTAAGGTGATTACCTTAAAGACAAAGAAAAACGCGCCTACTGTAGACTTTAGATTTCTTAACAGTATCGAAACCTTCAAGTTTACGGTAGATACAGGCAGCAATATTACGACAAAGCTCGCAAACGGAACGGTAATTGATGCTGACAGTGCGGTTAAAGCTGTTAAATACTTTGAAGCATCTGTTAAGAACGGATACACGCAGACCTTTGTTCTTCATGTTGATTACAAGGGAACTCAGTGCGATTATACCGTAAATGTAATATTTGATTACGGCGTAGCTTGCGAAGGCGTTGAGCCCGGATATTTCGCTATGTCCGCCGACTTCGATACCGATGATACTCACGTAATTAACGTAGTATCCAAATCGGGAGCAAAAGAAGTCGACTTCAGACTTACCGATATGGCAAAAGGCTCATATGCAACACTTCAGAATAATTTAAAGGCTACTGTTGTACAGTGGGTAAATTCGCTTTCAGCTTACACCGATGTAACCGGCACAGACCTTGAAACACAAACTCAATGGAAGTACTTCAGAAGCTACAAAAAAGACGGTTTAACACAAACATATAGCATAGTTGTCAACTTAATTGACGGCTCAAGCGAGATTTATACCGTAAACGTAACGTTTATAGACTGACAAAAAAGGCGCCTGCCGACGGCAGGCGCCATAGTGTTTTAAAAGTGTACTACAGTCGATAACGCAAGCGGTATCGGCAAACAGTAAGCGGCGGCTCTATGAGCCGCCGCTTGTTATAGCGTGCTTCGGTTAATCATTAAAACCCGATGCCGATTGAAAATTCATATATTCCGAGCGCCGTTTACTCGCTTTTATCTTCGCTATAGTACGGGTCAATCATAATCTCTTTGATTTTCGGGTATGCGCAGTAAACGCTTGTAAACGCACATAAAGCGGGTGTAATTATGAAGGGAAGGATTATACCTACAGGCATAAAGACCATAAACAAAAGATAGTTAATACCCACTATAAGAGCCGTTCCGATAAGGCACATAATATTGCGCTTAATTCCGAGAGCCGTAAAGAAAATCGAGTTCTTTATAAGCTTGAAGAGTGACAAATCGAATGTAATCATCATAAGATAAGTGTACATTCTCATGAAGAAGTAGATGAATATCATGGCAAAGCTTGCAAAGTACAAAAACGTCATGAAGGAGCTTGCTCCCATATTGTAACGGAACCATACTACGTCGTAAACGAGCATAACGCAGAGGAAAAGGTCGATTATACCGAATATTACAGCTTGTCTTAAATTCCGTTTTACAGCGTACCAGAAATCCGACCAAACGAACAGAGGCTCTTCCCGAACCATATTTCTCAAAAGATATGTACAGCCGACGTTGATTATGCCGAATGTGAGGAATACAAGGAGCGAGAGTATGTAAAATATGTACGTAAGCGTTGTCGGAAGGTTAATGTGCGCCTGTATTCCGAAAGTGCCGTTAAGGGCGGCTGTGAGCGGCGAGGGGGCGTATTGTATTGTGCCGAAAAGAGCAGTATACAGGGCCGAGGACGGAGCACTTACCGAGTTTGACGTAAAACCCGCTATTGCAAACAGAGCAAAGAGAATGGGAAAATTTCCAAAAATATAGAACATATTTACAGACAAAAGTTTATTGAACTTACGTCCTAAAAGTTTAAAGTAGTTCGATATTCCCGGCTTTTCGAGCACGTTAATAACGTCACTCTTATCAACGCCTTTCCCATCACGGTTCAGTGCATTGAAAATGTTAAAGCGCTTGTTTTTGTTTTCCATTATTTTATATTCCTTTATAATTACCGACAGAAAATATACATCGGCAGGATTTTCGCAAAGACCGAGGCCCCAGAAACCGTTAAAAAGATGCGTGTTTGGGACAGTACGGCGCTTACAAGCGGACGCTTCTCGGTATATATTCTTTCAAATGTCATTGATTTATAGGAAAGGTATACTGCAAACAGTGTAACAACTCCATAGGATACAATAGGAACAAGAGACGAAATCGGCAGAATATTAATTCCGAACGCCAATGTTCTCGAAAAAAGCATAGAACGCCACGCTAAAACAGATACCGATACGGGATAGGAAAAGAAGGTAAATCCCGAAATATAAATAGCGAAAAGCTGTATCATCTGCGAGGTGCACAGGCTGAAAGAGGTATCTATTATGTCCTTTAGACCCGTAAAGGCGGTTTTTTCGTAGGTAATTGTAATCGGCGTCTGTATATTAAACTGCATTCCGACGGTAAAACCGAGGACAACGGCGCATACAGCCGTTATTAAAGCACAGATTTTTCGCCCCTTTGAAATTCCCATAGTACCACCCCGTATTAATAAATTACGGTTAATAGTATTCAGCTTATTGTTTTTTTATGACAGACGTTGTGTATTCTTTAATTACTCTATATTGTATCACAACTCAGTTAATCTTTCAACCTTTAAAGAAAAAAACTTCAATTAATTGAAAATTGACGTATTATGTAGTAAAATATACAGGCAGATATTTGACAGCTTGGAGATTTATATGAATAAAGATTATGTTTTCTCCGTAATGGAAAACCCACCGAAAATCGTTTGCGAGAGGATATATCTTCGAAAACTTGATATACACGACGCCGAGGATATGTATTCCTACAGCTGTGACCCCGATGTTACGAAGTACCTGACATGGGAGCCGCACCGAAATCTCAAGACTACAGTATCGTATCTTAAATCGGTAAAAAGAGCATACAGTGAGCATATGTTCTACGATTGGGCAATTGTACTTCGGGCAAACGGTAAAATGGTCGGCACTTGCGGAATTACAAGTTTCGATTTTAAACATGATGTTGTTGAGGTCGGCTATGTTCTCAATCCGAGGTACGAGGGATACGGAATTATGACCGAAGCGCTTAGTGCCGTCATTTCCTTCTGCTTTGATATTTTGGGAGCTGTGCGTGCCGAAGGTCGCTTTATACCGGAAAACTTAAAGAGCAGACGTGTTCTTGAAAGGTGCGGCATGACTTATGAGGGAATAAAAAAGGATGCTTTGCTTTGTAAAGGTGAGCTTGTTG
>CAZCSZ010000148.1:0-3995 GCA_964501305.1 uncultured Ruminococcus sp. | reverse complement strand
CCGTAAGGGCAGAGGCCCCGGCTCAGGTAACGGCAAAACCGCCGGTAAGGGTCATAAAGGACAGAATGCCCGTTCCGGCGGCGGTGTACGCCTCGGATTTGAAGGCGGACAGCTCCCGCTTTACAGAAAACTTCCCAAAAGAGGTTTTCACAACAAATTTGCGAAAGAGTACGCTGTTGTCAATGTTAGCGTTCTTAACAAATTTGAAGATGGTGAAACAGTTAATCTCGAAGCCCTCAAGGAAAAAGGCATCGTAAAGAAGTCTCTTGACGGACTTAAGGTTCTCGGAAACGGCGAACTTACGAAGAAACTGACCGTTGAAGCTAAGGTATTTTCAGCAACAGCTAAAGAAAAGATCGAAGCTGCAGGTGGAAAGGCTGAGGTTAAGTAAAATGTTTAAAACTTTAGTCAACGCCTGGAAAATCACTGACCTTAGAGATAAAATTCTGTTTTCGGCATTCATCGTATTGCTTTACAGAATAGGTGTTGCAATACCCATTCCGTTTGTTGATGCTAATATTCTGTCAACTTACATGTCAAGCACAAGCGGTTCCATTCTGCAGTACTTGAATATCCTTTCGGGTAACGCTTTCTCACAGGCAACATTATTTGCATTGGGTATTTCACCCTACATTACGGCATCTATCGTAATTCAGCTTCTCGCAGTTGCAATTCCCGCACTCGAAAAGCTCTCCAAAGAAGGCGAAGAGGGTCAGAAGAAGATGAATCAGATTACGAGAATCGTAACTGTTGTCCTCGGACTCATCACAAGCTTCGGCTATTACATGATGCTTAAATCGAACAGCATTATAACCGACGACGGCAAGACCGTTTTCGGCGCGGCTGTAATTATTCTTTGTTACTGCGCAGGTTCCGCACTCGTTATGTGGCTTGCCGAAAAAATAAACGATAAGGGTATAGGAAACGGTATTTCCTTAATCCTTTTCGCAAACATCGTTTCACGCGGACCCGCTATAGTCGGCACGCTTTGGAATTATGTAACCGGTAAGAATACCGAAGTGTCTCACGTTGTAGGTATTATAATCGCAGTAGCATCTATCGTAATCGGACTTGCAATGGTTATGTTTATTATATTCATGACCAACAGCGAACGCAGGCTTCCCGTTCAGTACGCTAAGAAAACCGTCGGACGTAAGATGTATGGCGGACAAAGCTCGAATTTGCCCATTAAGCTTAACATGACAGGCGTTATGCCCATCATTTTTGCAAACTCCATCATCTCAATTCCCGGTACGATAGCACTGTTCTGCCCGACACCTGCTGAAGGCACGTTCTGGCACGGATTTTTGAGCCTGTTCAACAGTGACAATTGGTTCTATGCAATTCTCACGGCTGTGCTGATTATCGCGTTTGCATACTTCTACGTTGCAATTTCCTTCAACCCTGTTGAAGTTGCGAATAATCTCCAGAAGAACGGCGGTTCAATCCCCGGTATCAGACCCGGCAGACCCACATCCGATTACATCAGAAAAGTAACTAACCGTATAACTCTTATAGGTGCGATAATGCTCGGTATTATCGCGGTTATACCTCTTGTAATCAACATTTGCTCTGGTAATCTCATGAGCGGCCTCGCATTCGGCGGAAGCTCGATTATTATCGTAGTCGGTGTTGTTCTTGAGACTGCAAGAGAAATGGAAGGCCAGATGACAATGCGTCATTACAAAGGCTTTCTTGATTGAACGGTGAGGTTAAAGTATGACACGAGAAATTAAGCTTATACTTTTGGGTGCTCCCGGAGCAGGTAAAGGTACACAGGCGGAAAAAATATCCGCTTCGTACAACATTCCGGCGATTTCAACGGGCGCAATCATCAGAAACGCAATTAAAAGCGGTACTGAAATGGGTATTGCGGCGAAAGAGTACACGGAAAAAGGTGCACTCGTTCCGGACTCTGTAGTCATCGGAATTATTAAAGAAAGACTTGCTGAGCCGGATGCATCGCACGGCTTTGTGCTTGACGGATTTCCCCGCACTGTAAATCAGGCGATAGCACTTGATGAGATGGGCGTTGAAATAACCGATGTAATCAGCATTGAAGTCTCCGACGAAACTATTCTCAATCGCATGAGTGGTAGGCGTGTATGTAAAGTATGCGGCGCAACCTATCATGTGACAGACAATCCTTCGCCGAATGGCGAAAGATGTATGTGCGGCGAAGAGCTTACCGTCCGCGCAGACGATAAACTTGATGTCGTAAAGAGCAGACTTGACACCTATCACGAACAGACAGAACCTCTTAAGGACTATTACAAGTCCAAAGGACTTCTCAAAATCGTTGAAGGCCAAGAAAAGCTTGAGGATACGACGGCTCTTACCAAAAAAGCTCTTGAAGAGTAAGAGTAAGGTGAATTCTGACTATGATTTTTGTTAAAAATCCGGAACAGATTGAAAAAATGAAGCTTGCAGGGCGAATAACCGGAGAGGCTCTCGCCCTTGCAGGTGAAAAAGTGCGTGAAGGGGTAACGACCGCCGAACTTGACAAGGTAATCCGCCATCATATTGAAAAGTGCGGTGCTAAACCTTCGTTTCTCGGCTACGGCGGATTTCCCGCAAGCGCATGTATCAGTATAAACGATGAGGTCATACACGGTATTCCTTCCTCTAAGAGATATCTCAAGGAGGGCGACATTGTTAAAATCGATGTCGGAGCATATATCGGCGGATACCACGGTGACAGCGCAAACACATTCCCTGTCGGCAAAGTTTCGGATGAGGCGTTGCGGCTGATAGAAGTTACAAAAAAGAGCTTCGAAAAAGGCGTTGAGCAGGCCGTTATCGGAAACCGAATAGGTGATATCGGTCATGCAGTTGACGAATACGTCACATCGTTTGGCTTTTCCGCAGTCAGAGAGTATGTCGGCCATGGAGTCGGCAGAGCACTTCACGAAGACCCAAGCGTGCCGAACTACGGTACCGCGGGACATGGTGTAAAGCTTTGGCGAGGCATGGTTATTGCGATTGAACCCATGATTAATCAAGGAGTTCCGGGAGTAATTCAGCTCCCTGACGGTTGGACTGTTAAAACCGCTGACAAAAAGCTGTCAGCTCATTATGAGCATACGGTTGCGATTACAGACGACGGCCCATTACTTCTTACAAAGGTTAATTAATGAGCGAAATCAAAAACGGCTCTCTTGTTCTGTCCCTAAAAGGAAAGGACAGAGGAAAAATAATGTATGTTGTCGGAGCAAGTGGAAGGTTTATTCTTGTCTGCGACGGCAAGAAAAGAAAGATTATTTCTCCGAAGCGGAAGAATCCCTGTCACTTGAGAGTGCTTCCGTTATACGACGTGCCGAAGGCGGCTGATGCTGAGTTGACCGACGGTGTGCTTAGGAGATATCTTAACATTGTAAGAAAACGCTTTTATACTGAACAATCGAGTTTTCAATAGCAATATTCACACATCAATTAAGTATAACGCAAAATTTTGGGAGGAGGAAACAGACTTGCCCAAGGATGATGTCATCGAATTTGAGGGAGTTGTAGTAGAAGCACTTCCTAACGCAACATTTAAGGTTAAGCTTCCCAACGAAATGATAGTTACGGCTTGTATTTCGGGAAAGCTCAGAATGAATTATATAAAAATACTTCCTGGCGATAAAGTCACAGTAGAGGTTTCAATATATGACCCTACTAAGGGAAGAATTACATGGCGTACAAAATAATATACCAAGGTATATCGGTCAAAAGCCGGTACGTGAAAATTTTAATATGAAAGGTGGTTTATTACTTTGAAAGTAAAGCCTTCCGTAAAAAAGATTTGTGAAAAGTGCAAGATTATCAAAAGACACGGCCATGTAATGGTTATCTGCGAAAATCCGAAGCACAAACAGAGACAGGGCTGATAAAGAACTCTGTCAGCGGTAAAACCGCAAAAACGGCGGAAACGTCAAATTTTAAAGTATAGAGGAGAACTAATCACATGGCTCGTATATCCGGTGTTGATATTCCGAATCAGAAGCGTGTAGAAA
>CAZCSZ010000147.1:0-4020 GCA_964501305.1 uncultured Ruminococcus sp. | reverse complement strand
GTTCTTCATAAGATTGATTGTAAGAAAGTACGGCACAAGCATTGCGGCATAGTATAAGGATTTCCAAACAGAATTCTCAAAAGGACTTCCGACAAACGCAAACAAGACGATAACCAGCACGGCAAAGACGGAAATATCAAGCATTTCGAAGCTCAAGAACCTTTTTCTTCTTATAAGCTTAAGGGCAAAAGCCAAAACGGTAACAGCAATACACAAAAGCAGAACTTCACTGCCGACAAACGGTATCAGAAAAGCGAGAACAACAACGCCGAATTCCGGCTTTGAAAAAATCAGCCACGACACTGCAAGCGAAGTTATGAGAAATACGGTTTTCCCGGGTGATGTCAACATGGCGAGAACAGAAGCGGCAACACCCGCGGCAAAACCAAAATTTGCTCTGCCCCATGCACCTTTTTTGCTGATACTGACGGTGTGAATACCCGCCACGTTCTTTACAGTATGTCCGAAAGCCGAATTACAAAGAGCAGACGACAGCGTCTCGGTGCTTAGAAGAAGAGGAACCGAAAGGACGGTCATGGAAAAGCCGAACAGAATATCAAGTATACCCCGCTTGTCCGTCATAAAGAAGTTGTCCAAAAGATAATATACAAAGATATAAATACCGAACGTTGCAAAAAAAGCGCCGAATACCTTAAGTCTCAAAGTCAAAAGTTTGCCCGGAAGATTGCCGAGCGCCGATACTAAAGATGAATCGGCTACTCCCTTTGAAAACCCGACAGAGAGACGGTGAAACATATTACCGAAAAGGCCTCTGCCGCTTCTTTCAGCTCTGTTTTCCGAGGTGTCATGCTCGCTGTATGAAGTGAGTACCTTAGCCGCAATGCTGTGTTTTACTCCGCCGGAAACGGAAGAGACAAGGCGTTCGCAAAATCCTTTGCTTTTGCGAACTTTGACCGTTTCTCCGTCAGTAAGCGTTTTCGCTCCGACAGCTTTCATAGTAGATGTTACCGAATCCAGCACCTCGTCATAATTGCGCACGTCAACCGACTCTTCATCGAAGGCAGCGGTGTTCCGTATTCCGTCACTTGAAAAAGCGCCGTTTGAGTTTTTGTTATCGCCGTTTTCCACCGCTGTTTCTCCTTTCAAAAGCCTGTCTACATAAATATTCATAATATTATACTATAGGAAATGCGAAAATTCAAGCCTTTTTTGAAATTATATTAAAACAGAAGAAGTTCAGCCGTATTTGTACCCCGTTTTGACTTTTGACTCGCTGAATTTATACCGATTTGTCCGAACCGATTGTATTTCCCGTTATTATCTGCTAAAATGTTATCAAGCCGCATGTCATATAAGCATTCGGGAACTGCCGACTGGAGAACTGCTATGATTATAAACGAAGAAAATAAACCCACAAATAAACCCACAATAAACAGCGAAGGTATTCGTTTGAAATACAATCCCGAAAACGGTCTCATAACCGAGCTGTATTTTGATAAATGCAAACACAACTTAGTCGGTGCAAACGAGCTCGGCGGTGCGAGATTTACTTTGAACGGTGAAAGCATTGAAACCAACAGTCCGTTCACCGCTTATTCGGACAAATATACATCGTACAACAAAATCATTCAAAGTCCGACATCAGTAGTATGCAAGAATACGTTTTTAAGGATACAAACCGAGTTTTCGCTTGACAAAAACATTCTTAAAATCAAAACTTCAACAGATAACGGAAATATTACACGTATCGGCACAGATTTGAATTTTAATTTTCTCGGAACGAAGAACGGGTCTTGCCTCGGTCAACTTCTCCCGACATCCCCTTACACTTCGTCACTCGGCAATCTTTCCTATTGCATTATGTCTGTTTTCGGCGAAGGTTTTTGTGCAGTCGTATCCGAAACAGACGGTGCAATGTGGAAAACGGACTATTCCCCGTACTCGTTCGGACATTTTATAAACGGATTTCAGTTTCTCAAAACAGACAGTGAAAACTGCGGCACTTTGGATATAGAATGTGCGGTTTTCTTTTCCAAAACCGAAGAAGAGTGTCTTGCTAAAATAGCAGATTACTTTTCTTTGCCTATGGTCAAACCGCAAATAACAGGTGCTTTTTCGGATACACTGACTGCGGATATAATCGGAAAATGTGACAGAATAGAAGTAACGGCGGGGGAAAGAAAAGAAATACTCTTTCCCGATTCTAATAAAATCGCAATACGAAAACTTTGCTACGGCAGACATAAAGTCACTCCTTTCATCGGTTGCAAAGCGGGTCTTGACTGTGAGGTATGGTTCGGAGGCGAAGCTGTCGAACTTTTCGAAAAAAGCTGTGATTCACTCAAGAAGCCCTACCACGGTGATGACAACTTATGTGAAGGCGGAATGTGGTGTCTTTCTCTTCTCTGCTTTATGAATTATACGGGAAATACAAAATATCTCGATAAGGTCAAATCGGAGCTTAGAATAATTATGGGAGAGAGCAGAGAGATTGTTCCGAGAAGAACAATACTGCCATACTCCGCAAACGGATATCCCGCATATCACATTTACAAATCGAAACGCATCCAGGAACAGTTCTTCGGCGTTTCGATTCTATGCGAAGCATTCAAACTCACTCGGAACGGCAAATATCTTGATTTCGCAGTGAATTCGGCCAAAACCGTAATTGAAAACTACATGCGCCCCGACGGTGCAATTGCGGTAGAATCCGATTATACAACCGTATGTGCTCCGATTATACCGATAATTGACCTCGCTCTTATTTTAAAAGAAGAAGGCAACGGTGAACTGTACGGTTATTTTGCGAAAGCCTCTTCAAAAATCGTAAATTACCTTTTAAGCAGAGGTATGCATTTTCCAACGGAAGGTATCAAGAGTGACCTTCACGATGAGGAACTTGAAGAAGGTTCGATATCCTGCACGGCTCTTTCGCTGCTCTATTATTGCCGTTATATTGAAAAACGCGATGATTACATTGAATTCGCAGAAAAAGTGCTCAGCTTTCATGAAAATTTCATATGCCGGACACCTGACGTCAAGCTCTACCGTTCAACTGTGAGATGGTGGGAAACAATTTGGGAAGGTGACGGCACAGGGCCTGCAATATGCGCAGGGCACGCATGGTCAATATGGCGCGCCGAAGCAGATTTTCATATGGCCGTACTGACCGGAAATCACGATTACTATATAAAATCGCTCAACGGTTTTATGACCAATTTTTCCAAAATTGCTCATAATGGGCACTCCTTTGCCTGTTATCAGCCCGATTTCTTTTCGGGTGGTGGCGACTGCGAGATAAGAAAAAGTCTAAAGCACCTTTCAAGTGCGGATATACCGAAGAAATACGGAATAAGTAAAGGGTATCCACATCATTTCGACAATTCACTCTCTCGCTATGTTTGGTGCCGAGCATGTGCAACATGGCTTGAACATGGATTTTCGGTGCCAAGCAATCCGAAAGAGCTTAATTTATAACGTTTCAACCGTTTTTTTGCCGATTTTTCTTGACTAACAGTGTATCCTTTGATATAATACAATATCGAATTAAAACCAACTAAAGGAAATAAATGATGGATACGATAAGAAAGCCGAGAGGTACCATGGACATCATGGCTCCCGATATCAATGCATGGCAATACATCGAAAGCACTATGAAGAAAACCGCCGCAAAATTCGGGTTTTCGGAAATACGTACTCCCATGTTCGAAGAGCTGTCTCTGTTCAACCGAGGTGTCGGCGAAGGAACCGACGTTGTTCAAAAGGAAATGTACACTTTTGAGGATAAAGAAGGTAAGGTTTTTGCCCTCCGTCCCGAAGGAACCGCATCGACGGTCAGAGCTTTAATCGAAAACGGAAAATGTTCCGATACATTGCCGATAAAGCTCTTTTATATTGACAATTGCTTCAGATACGAAAAGCCGCAGGCAGGAAGAAGCCGTGAATTTGTGCAGTTTGGGACTGAAATCTTCGGCTCAGCTGATGCCGGTGCCGATTTTACGGTAATATCCCTTGCTCACGAAGTACTCGTCAACCTCGGTATTGATAATGTTGTTCTTC
>CAZCSZ010000146.1:0-4021 GCA_964501305.1 uncultured Ruminococcus sp. | reverse complement strand
GTATCTGGGCTATAACGCAGAGTGCTCCGCCTATTACAAATGCTTTCAAATAATCCATAATACCTCCTAAACCGCAGTAATTCTCACAAGATGCGCGACACCGGGAATTGAATTTCCCTGTTGAACACTCATAGTGTTCATAAGCGCACCCGTTCCGACAAAGAGCATATCGGATATCTTGCCGCTTTTGATTCTTTCAAGATAGTTTGCCCCGATAACAGACGCACTGCAGCCGCAACCCGAACCGCCCGAATGGACATCCTGACTTTCAAGGTCGTAAATATCGGTGCCGCAGTCACGGTGATTTTCCGAAATATCAATTCCCTCTTCCAAGAGCAATTCCCAAAGGATTGAAGACCCCTCCGCTCCGAGGTCACCCGTTACTATAACGTCGAAATAATCCGGTGAAAGAGAAGTTTCCTTAAAATATCTTAAAAGCGTATCGGCGCACGCGGGCGCCATTGCCGCTCCCATGTTACAGCTGTCGGTAATTCCTCCGTCAACGCACCGTCCCGCAAGAACTTCACGAATTGCCGAGACGGCACTTTCTTTGCGGGGAGACACTATATAAGCTCCCGCTCCCGTAACAGTCCATTGTGAAGTCGGTGTGCGCAGTGAGCCGTATTCTACGGGGAAACGAAATTGCCGTTCCGCACTGCAGTTATGCGAGGATGTAACGGCGGCGCAATGCTTTTTCGCAAATGCCGAAAATACAGCGGACATGAGCATACTTTCGGCACACGTCGAACATGCCCCGAAAACTCCGAGAAACGGTATATCGAAATCAATAAGACCGTTTGCCGACGATATACACTGATTTATAAGGTCACCTGCAAACATAAGGTCGATATCACGGTCGGTAAGAGAAGCTTTTTTGAGCGCACACTCAAGAGCAAGCCGTTGCATTTCGGATTCGCTCTTTTCCCACGTATCCTTGCCGAAACGGTCATCGCCCTCGCCGCAGATGTCAAAGCAGTAGCCGAGAGGGCCTTTTGTCTCAAGCGCTCCCGCAACGCTTGCGAATGAAAGAATATAAGCACCGTCAGTTTTTATAATATTCATTGGCCCTCCGTCAAATAAAAATCAGATTGTAAAAGTAATATATAAACCCGTAAAGCGTACCTGCGGCGCATCCGTAAAGGATAACAGGTCCCGCAATTGAGAATATTTTGGCACCGACGCCGAATATAAACCCTTCGCTTTTTGTATCGAGCGCCTGCGAGGCTACCGCATTTGCAAATCCCGTAATCGGCACGAGAAGACCCGCTCCGCCATGCCGTGCAAGCGAGTCGAAAATCCCCGTTCCCGTGAGAAATGCCGCCAATACAATAAGGCTTACCGAGACGAGAAGGGATGCATCCTTTTTGTTGAGGAAATTTCCGTACAGCTTACAAAGCGCCTCACCGATACAGCACACAACGCCGCCCGACATGAAAGCGAATACACAGTCTTTCAGTATCGGCGAGGACGGAGCATGCGCTTCGGCAAAGCGTTTGTAGCTTGCTTTATCTATATTTTTGCTCATAGCTACCTCCTTTTTCGTTAGTATTGTCAAAACGGGAAAAATAATACCGAAAACGCAGCGGCGTTTAAAATCACCGCCTGAAAGCGGTAGGTGCAGCACTTCGTTTTCCTGATGCTTCGGACAATTTAAAAAAATCGGTTCGAAAGTTGACATAAGTCGGGTTTCGGTGTATAATAATAATGTAAGTTTGATTTTACAGAGGAGATTTTCTATGAATTATTTTGAAAATGCGGCAAAAACCGTTGGGCGTTATGCCGAAAAAGCGGGAAAGAAAGCGGGGGAGATGACTAACCGTGCCAAAATCAGATTTGCTCTTGCCAACCTTCAGGATGACCTTGACGAGCTTTATGCAAAACTCGGCGAAATCAGGTATGAAACGCTGACAACAGGTCATGACAACGCATCGCGCGAACACGCCGCCGTGACCAAAATCAGTGCAATTAAAGCCGATATGGAAATACTTAAAGAGGAGCTTCGTGCAACCGACAGTACAGCTGTTTGCCCGACTTGCAAGAAGAAACTTTCGAAAAATTCCGAGTTTTGCCCGTATTGTGGAAATAAACTTTAGTATGTAGGCAAACTGTTGACAAAACAGTCGACAGGTGATATAATATAAAAGCTGTGACGGGAATAAGTAACTGTACAAGGGTCTCAAAGAGAGCCGCTGAGGGTGAGATGGCGGCAGATACCGTGCGGTGAAGTCGTCCCCGAGCTTTGGGAAGAAATCCTCGGAGAGTAGAACCCGACGTGTGCCGCGTTAAGGCAGAAAGAGTGCGCCTCCGGGCGAATTCAGGTGGTACCGTGCATTTGCACCCTGATTTTTTCGGGGTGCTTTTATTTTTAAAACAATTATAAGGAGATAAACATGAAGAAGGAACTCGCAAAGACATACGCTCCGTCGGAATTTGAGGAAAGAATATATTCCGATTGGTGTGAAAAGGGCTATTTTACGCCGGAAAGGGACCCCGAAAAGAAGCATTACTCAATAGTTATTCCGCCACCGAATATAACGGGACAGCTTCACATGGGACATGCCCTTGACAACACACTTCAGGATATTTTAATCCGATATAAGAGAATGAAGGGTTTTTCCGCTCTTTGGCTTCCCGGAACCGACCACGCATCAATAGCAACCGAGGCGAAAATAGTCGAGGCTATGAGAAAGGAAGGCGTCACAAAAGAGGATATCGGACGTGATGCTTTTCTTGAGAGAGCGTGGGATTGGAAAGAGAAGTACGGCGGAAGAATAATAGAACAGCTTAAAAAGATGGGCTCATCGTGCGACTGGAGCCGTGAACGCTTTACACTTGATGACGGTTGTTCCAAAGCCGTTCGCAACGTATTCAAAAGACTTTACGACAAAGGGCTGATTTACAGAGGAGAGCGCATAATTAACTGGTGCCCGCATTGCAAGACGTCGATTTCAAATGCCGAAGTCGATTACGCGGAGCAGGACAGCCATTTTTGGCATATAAGATATCCTCTTGTTGGCGGCGGCGGATATGTTGAAGTAGCAACGACAAGACCCGAAACTCTGCTCGGAGATACCGCTGTTGCCGTAAACCCCGCAGACGAAAGATATAAAGACCTTATCGGCAAATACGTAGTTCTCCCTCTCGTAGGACGCCGTATACCGATAGTAGCAGACGAACACGCTCAGCTTGACAAGGGAACGGGATGCGTTAAAATAACACCCGCACACGACCCCAACGACTTTGAAGTCGGCAAGAGATGCAGTCTGCCGATGGAGGTTGTGCTCACTCCCGATGCGAAGATTACCGATAACTACCCGAAATATGCGGGTATGGACAGGTATGAGGCGAGAAAGGCAATTGTCGAAGATTTAAAAGCGGGCGGTTACCTTTGCGAAATAGAAGACTTGAAGCACGAAGTCGGCACTTGCTACCGTTGCAAGACAACAATAGAACCTATGGTCAGCCTTCAGTGGTTTGTAAGAATGGAACCTCTCGCAAAGCCCGCAATAGAGGCTGTACGGAGCGGCAAAATCAAGTTCGTTCCCGAACGCTTTGACAAGAACTATTTCCATTGGATGGAGAACACACAGGACTGGTGTATTTCCCGTCAGCTTTGGTGGGGCCACAGAATACCCGCGTTTTACTGCGACGCTTGCGGCAAGGTCGTTGTTTCCGAGACAGAAGTTGCCGAATGCCCCGACTGCGGCGGACATATGACACAAGACCCCGATACGCTTGATACATGGTTCTCCTCGGCGCTTTGGCCTTTCTCAACTATGGGTTGGCCCGAGAAAACAGAAGACCTTAAGTATTTCTATCCCACAAACACTCTTGTTACGGGATACGATATTATAACCTTCTGGGTATCGAGAATGATTTTCTCGGCTCTTGAGTATACGGGAGAAGTACCGTTTGACACTGTGCTAATTCACGGTCTTGTGCGTGATGCCGAAGGAAGAAAGATGTCGAAGTCTCTTGGGAACGGCATTGACCCGCTTGAAATCATAGACAAATACGGTGC
>CAZCSZ010000145.1:0-4026 GCA_964501305.1 uncultured Ruminococcus sp. | reverse complement strand
TCTAAGAGTAGGAGTTCCGGCTTTGTCGCAAGCGCTCTCGCAATTTCGAGATGTCGCTGTTTGCCGTAGGGAAGGGATGTTGCATTTTCATATGCAACATCGTCAAGGCCGACTATTCTGAGAAGATTCATAGCCTCTTCCTTCATAGCCTTTTCCTCTTTGACATTAAAATGAAGAGCGGCGGTCAGAAAATTGGAGGTTCGTCTCATATGCATTGCCGTCAGTACGTTTTCGAACACGGTCATAGACTTAAAAAGTCTAATGTTTTGAAATGTTCTTGCAATTCCGAGCGAAGTTATTTTGTCGGGAGTTTTTTCGACGGTTTTTGTGTACATACCGGCATTGGAGCCTTTGTATGTTGAACGCATTTTGCCTTTCGGGTAATTCGAAAGGATAAGTTTGTCATGAAAATATATAGCTCCGTTTGTAGGTGAATATACGCCTGTGACCGCATTGAAAGCGGTAGTTTTGCCTGCTCCGTTCGGCCCTATCAAAGCTACTATTTCGCCTTTGTTTACCTCAAGAGAAAGGTTGTCGACAGCTACAACACCACCAAATTGCATGGTAAGGTTCTCAATTCTCAAAACAGATTTTTCGTCAACCATTTGCGCCGTCTCCTTTCTTTGATTTTTTGAATTTGGATACTAGTGAAGAACCGAAGGAATATATCCTGTCCCACGTCAGCTCTTTGTCTCCCATAATACCTTTTCTCCAGAAAAGCACGACTATCATTATTACAACGGAGAATACAACCATTCTGAATCCGTTTTTAAGGAGAGGTACACCGGGAATCGGCGTGTCAAGGAAGCGGAGCCACCATTCGCTTGATGCAATATAAAGGAATGAGGCAATAATACTTCCAGAAACGGAGCCGATGCCGCCTATAACAACTATAAGAAGTATCTCATATGTCATCGTGACCATAAAGCTCTTTGACGAAATTGTCGTTTGAAACATTGCAAGCATTGCTCCGCCGATTCCGGCGAAAAACGAGCTGATTACAAATGCGAGTCTTTTGTGATGAGCTAAGTTAATACCCATTGCCTCTGCGGCAATTTCATCGTCTCTTATAGCTTTGAAAGCTCTGCCGTATGTTGAATTAATCAAAAGCAGTATTAATGCAATGCATATAAATGCTATTATAAGCGGAACGTATACATTTGTAAATACGGGATACGATTTTAAAGGATATGAACCGTTAGTTACGGTTTCAAGTTTTTCCGATACAACAAGTGCACGTACAATTTCAGCAAAGCCCAGAGTTGCAATTGCAAGATAGTCGCCTTTCAGTCTCAGAACAGGCAGACCTATGATATATGCGAACAGAGCGGCAACCGCACCGGCACAAACCATTGCAAGAACCCATGGAAGGTGTACATTTGCTATAATGGGACTGACTCCCACATAAGAGTAAACTGTTTCTTTGAGTTCTACGGGTATTGAAAGGATAGAGTAGGTAAGTGCTCCGAGAAGCATGAATCCTGCTTGACCCAAAGAAAACAGGCCCGTAAAACCGTTGAGGAGGTTCATTGATACGGCTATAACCGCATATACAGCTCCTTTTTGGATAACCGCTTTCAAAATATAGGATGAACCGTTTTGCGCCAAGACTGCCAGAAGGGCGAATGCAATCAGTGCCGCCACCGACAGAATAATCTTCGCTTTTTTTGTTAATACTTTACCTTTCGGTGTAATTTCGGTGATTTTCATCGTTTTGCTCCCTCTCTCATACTTTCTCAGTAGTCTTTTCTCCGAAAAGTCCGTTTGGCTTAACGAGAAGGATTATAATCAACAAAACAAAGGTAAACGCATCGCTGAATACGGAGTAATCGGTTATCTTAATGAAGTTCTCACAAATACCGATTATAAATGCACCGACAACAGCACCGGGAATAGAGCCTATTCCGCCGAAAACCGCCGCAACAAACGCTTTAAGGCCGGGAAGAGAACCCGATGTGGGCATTACCATTGCGTATTCCGTAAAATAGAGAATTGAGCCGACAGCGGCGAGAAATGAACCTATTATAAAAGTTGTACTGATTACACTGTTGATTTTAATACCCATGAGCTGTGAAGTTTCGAAGTCCTTTGAAACGGCTCTCATTGCCATACCGATTTTGGTATACTTGATTAACATAACAAGCGCTACTACAAGAACAACTACAAGAATCGGGGTTAAAATCGTTACATAAGAAATCGGTGTGCCCGCTATATTGACTGTTCCTTTAAGTATCGGTATTTCCGTAAATGCCTGAGGAATACCGCCTGTTAAATATGTTGCCGTATTTTGAAGCAAATACGAAACTCCTATTGCGGAAATCATTATAGACATTCTCGGAGCGCTTCGAAGTGGCTTGTATGCGGCTTTTTCGATTACAAATCCGAGTATAATCGTAAGAACGATTACTATAGGGAGTGCGATATACGGCCCTGTCGATGCGGAAATGTAAATCATAAAAAATCCCGCAATCATGAAAACGTCGCCGTGTGCGAAATTAATCAGCTTAAGTATACCGTATACCATTGTGTAACCGATGGCAATCAGCGCATACTGACCTCCGACGGATATACCGCTGAGTAATGTGGACAAAAACATAAGTACCTCCTTGGTTAAGAGCCTTGCGGATGTACAAGCTCTTTTAAGAACCCGATTGATAATCGGACACTTAAAACAGCTTGTTCAAAACCGAGTGGGGAGTCGAAACTCCCCACGGTTTCAAAATGTGAAGTTATTATCAGTCGATGGACTGAAGTTTAATGAATTCGAAACAAGCGTTTTCGACATTAATAGTTTTAATGTAAGCAGAAGATTTTTCAGCGTCGCCGTTCTCATCGAATTTAATTGCGCCTGTTACAGCATCTGCATATTCAAGAGATACGAGTGCATCGCGAATTGCCGTGCCTTCGGTGCTCTGTGCTTTTTCAATTGCAGCTACAGCTGTCATGTAAGCGTCATATCCGAGAGCGGATACAGCCGCAACACCGTCGTTACCGCCGTTGTTTGTGAGATTTGCACTGTCACCGTTGAGGAATGCTTTGAAACCGGATACGAATTCAGCGCCCGACTTGACGGCTTCATCAAAGAATGTTGAAAGATAAACGTCTGTTGCGTTTGCACCTGCGTTTTCAATAATGGACTGATTTTCCCATGTATCGCCCGCCATAATCGGACATTTAATACCGAGTTCACGTGCCTGTGAAATAATCAGAGGAGCACTTGCTATTGAAGAGGGAGCGAAGATTACGTCGATGTCGGAATCTACAGCTGTCTGAAGAAGGCTCTTAAAGTTGGTTTCGTTGGTCTGGAATGTTTTAGCTGTTACTTTTCCGTCGAGAGCTTCGAATGCCGTTGTGAAGCATGAGCCGAGACCTTCGGAATAAGCATCGCCTGCTTCCGTAATAACAAGGGCATTCTTTGCGCCTTTTTCTTCAGCAGCAAAGCTTGCCATTACAGTACCTTGGAAGGGATCGAGGAAGCATACTCTGAAATAGTAATCGTTGCCTTTGGTTACAGCAGCGTTGGTGCAAGAGCAACCGATAGCGGGGATTTTAGCATTCTGGAAGTATGTACCTGCGGCGATTGAGACACTTGAACCGTATGAACCGAGGATAACCGAACAGCCTGCATCTATAAGAGTCTGTGCTGCGGTAATTGCTTTGGTATCGTCGGATGCGTTGTCTGCTTCAACAAGTTTAACGGTGTATTCCGTGCCGTTAACGGTGACGGTGGGCTTAACGGTATTTGCATATTTAATACCGAGTATTTCCTGTTTTCCGCCTGCGGCATTTTGTCCCGAAGCGGGTTCAAATATACCGATTTTAATTACGTTCTCATCGGATGAGCCGCAACCTGCCATTGCAAAGCAGGATACACAGATAATTGCCGCGAGAACAAGCGCGAGTAATTTTTTCATGATTTTCCTCCTGAATCACATAAAATGAATAATGATGTTGAATTAATTGCATTTACAATTCTATTTATTATTCCTTCCTATTATATAATATAACTTGCCTTTTTGCAAGCCC
>CAZCSZ010000144.1:0-4031 GCA_964501305.1 uncultured Ruminococcus sp. | reverse complement strand
CCGTCGGGTCAGATGCCGTATGAATGAACATTACGGTTTTACTCAAGGCGCCACCCTTTGAAAGTTCATCCTTGAAGTACAGAAAATCGTCGTATTTAAGTCCCATACCGCCGAGAACGATTACGTCCGCCTGTGCCTGCATTGCAATACGAGCAAGAAGTTGATTGTACGGTTCCCCCGAAATTGAGAAGATAGGCAGTTTCTGCGATACAACCAATGTGTTGAACATATCTATCATGGGGATATTTGTTCTCATCATTCTGTTTGCAAGTATTCGTTTCGTGGGATTTACGGACGGGCCGCCTATAGGCTTCATATTATCTGTCAAAGCGGGGCCTTTATCTCTCGGTTTTCCCGACCCGTTGAATATTCTGCCGAGCAAATCATCGCTGAAGGATACTCTCATTTC
Source organism: uncultured Ruminococcus sp. (assembly GCA_964501305.1). GTDB lineage: Bacteria > Bacillota > Clostridia > Oscillospirales > CAG-272 > RUG14199. Next base: position 3,622 of record CAZCSZ010000144.1, on the reverse strand, counting down.
ACGGCCGAGAAAACGAACTTCGTCCCCCGTTGATACGCCTTGACCTCCCGCAAAAACCTGCAGTGATACCGTATCTCCGTCGATTTTGTTGACTTGCGCCAAGGATTTGCCGAAACGGGTATTAATCTGTGCGAGTTCCTTATAGCGGACTCCGCTTGCTTTGACGGTGATCACATTTCCCGTGATGGATTCTATTTTATTGTATACCTTATTCATTATTGTTCCCAGCCCTTCAGCAAAGCCTGCGTTTCCTTGCTCAACCGACCGTTGCCCTCTTCGTACATTCCGTCGATTTCGCCCTCGACCTTAATAAAGTCATCGCTTTTGAATTCTGTATAATTCCAGTCGATAAACTTCTGTCTCATTCCGTTAAAGAAACTTCGCGCTCCGTCTTTATCTGCAATTGAATAGTCACTTCCGAGTATCTCGATCAGTTTGTCAACGACATATCTCTGCCGTTCGCTTGTACAGTTCGCATCTGTTTTGTCAAACGAGTTTTGCTGTAAATAAACCGCGTCGAGCATTTCCGCCTTTTGATACACGATGTAGTCTTCGAGGCTTGTTCCGTCCTCGCCGACAACCTTCATCATAGAACCTATCTCATCTCCCCGACGAAGGATATTCTTGCAATATTCCGATTTATCCGTATCAATTACGCTTTTATACTTCGACCACGAAATCAGTGGGTCAATTGCGGGATATTTTCTTGCATCGGAACGTTCACGCGACAGCCCGTGGAAAGCGCCGACAACTTTCAAAGTAGCTTGCGTTACAGGTTCTTCGAAGTTGCCACCGGCAGGGGAAACGGTGCCGCCTATCGTAACGGAACCTATACTGCCGTCAGCCAAACGGACACGGCCCGCTCTTTCGTAAAACGACGCTATATACGATTCAAGGTATGCGGGGAACGCCTCCTCCCCGGGTATCTCCTCAAGCCTTCCCGACATTTCACGAAGCGCCTGTGCCCAACGGGATGTTGAATCTGCAAGAAGCAGAACATTAAGCCCCATCTGTCTGTAATACTCCGCCAAGGTCACCGAAGTATAAACCGAAGCCTCTCGGGAGGCAACGGGCATTGAGGATGTGTTACAGATTATTACCGTTCTCTCCATAAGCGAACGTCCCGTTTTAGGGTCTGTAAGTTCGGGAAATTCCGTCAAAGTCTCAACTACTTCTCCCGCACGTTCACCGCACGCGGCAATTATTACAATATCTACATCCGCATATTTGGACGTCGTGTGTTGAAGCACTGTTTTTCCCGCTCCGAAGGGGCCGGGCGTACAGTATGTTCCTCCTTTTGCAACGGGGAAAAACGAATCCACAAGGCGTACCTTCGTTTCCATTGTTTCAACAGGCGCCAGCCTTTCGGCGTAACATTTTACCGCGCGCTTTACAGGCCATTTGAATGACATTGCAATCGGTATCTCGTGTCCTCGCCCATCAGTTACCACGGCAACTGTATCGTTGACGGTATACATTCCTTTATCGGCAACCGATTTTACGGTATAGCTCTCCAGAAGGTAAAACGGAATAAAAATCTTGTGAGTAAACGGGCCCTCCGGAACGGTTCCTATATAGTCGCCTCCCCGCACGGTGTCTCCGGGGCAAGCGATAGGTGTAAACTCCCATTTCTTCTCTCCGTCAAGACTGTCTGTGTATACTCCGCGTTCGAGAAACCAACCCGCTTGTTTTGCCAAAGCGGGGAGCGGATTTTGAAGTCCGTCATAAATCTGTCCGAGAAGTCCGGGGCCGAGCGAGGCTGACAGCATATCTCCACTGAATTTAACACTGTCTCCGCATTTTATGCCGTCGGTCATCTCGTAAACCTGCACCTGTGCAATATTTCCGTGAATGCGTATAACCTCGCTCTTGAGCGACACTTTGTCTACCGTAACGTAACATATTTCGTTCATGGAAACGTTTCCGTCGAATTCAACCGACAGCAGGTTTCCGTTAATGCCCACTACCTTTCCAATGCTTTCACTCATTGTATATCCTCCGTTTTACCTCCGTCCGAAACGGAGCGGTAAATATTTCTGTATGCTTCTTCTCCAAGCTTCGTGTCAAACTGTCTTGCACGGCTTATAAGTTTGAGTTTCAGACCGTAATAATAAATATAATCCCTCGAAAAATAATCCGATGGTCTAAGCGTTTCTAAAAACTTTAAACGGTATTCGGACAGATATTTTTCGGCATCCATGGGGTTTTCAAACTCCACCGCTTTTCTCGCCACTGCCGCTGTTTCCGAAGAAACGCTGTCCTTGCAGTCACCGCAATTATTCATTTTGGACAATCGCAAACTGCGAAGGGCAAGGCGCAAAGCTCTCTCTCCCTCATTCCATCTGTCGATTAATTCACAACCCGTTTTTTTCGGGGTAATCGGCGGAATAAGCGTTATCTTGTTCAACATATCGACCGCTTTTTTTCCGAGAAGTCTGTCGCAAAGCTCGAAGAACCTCTCCTCCGTGATGGGAACGGCAGCGCTGTCGCCAATGCAATCCAAAGACGGGAGCTGAGATATCAAATAATATTCAGCCATGTTTATTCCGCCTCTTTCAACAACTGCGCAACTTTAGGATCGAGATAATTCGAAAGCATGTCCGAAACGGCCTTGCCGGAATAATCGTAATAGGTACCGTCTTTGACTGAAATTCCGAATCCGCTGTCAAACCCGTCGGATACCTTGAATGTTACCCCGTTTATCATCTTATCTTTAAGATGTGACAGAACCGCTGATTCAAGCCTGTCCAAATCGCTTTGACAAAGCAATACGGATATATCATCCTCTTCGGGGTTTTCGGCAAAGCTCTCAATCGCACTGACAATAACAGAGGCAAAATCCTCAGAAGAATAAACAGCATTGACATTTTCCGAAATCAAGGCCGAAACTTCTCTTTCGACACTCTCTCTGAAAGAAATAAGCACATTGCGCCCCGCTTGACGCATGGCATCCTCTGCCGCTTTAACCGTTCTCTCGTTCTCTTTTTTTGCCTCAAGAACGGTTTTTTTCGCTTGCAATGTCGCCTCGGAAACAATTCTTTCGGCTTCTTCGTTTGCCGCTTTGATTATAGCCTCGGCCTCCAGAGCAGCTGCTTCAACGCCGTCTTTCTTAATTTGTTCGATTAGCTCCTGCAATTTAACTTCCATAGAACATTCTCCTTTAAAACCGTTTTTGACCGCACACTTTATTATTGCACTTTATTCCTTCGTTTTTCAGTTCGCAAGCGAAAAATACTTGCACCGACTCGGTTTTGCCGTTTGTAAGCCCTTTTGTCTTGCTCTTTTCGACTGTATCCGCCGTTGTTACACCTGTTGTCACAGCCGGCATATACAGTAATACCGCATCGAGTATTTTTTCGCCTATATTATTTAAAAATTACCCTAAACAGAGCAAAAGGAACCAACATCCTCTACAGACAGCTGGTTCCTTAACAATAATTCTCTCGCAAATTGAGTATAACATATATTATTTCGCTTGTCAATATTTTTGCGTGGGAAAAATGTTTATTTCGTTCCCGCCCGCATGACTTTTTATGAGAATTCCGTTTACCCGCGCCTTTTTCTTATTCTGTTCACGTTCAATAGAACGTATACGGCAAGCAAAACAGCAGTCGGTATACAC
>CAZCSZ010000143.1:0-4039 GCA_964501305.1 uncultured Ruminococcus sp. | reverse complement strand
TGCCGTAAATACACAAACGGCATCCGCCTAGGTTTGACGGATACCGTTTGTTTACGAAAACAAAGGCTATATATTGACCGTTTTTCTCAAACCCGTTTATGAGAGACAAAGCCAAAACATAAAACCCCGTTTGTATTCAAAGCTCTCTCGGATGCGATTAAATCTACGGCTTTGAGGGCTGCAGATTAGACTACCCGTCTTTCTTCGCTCAATTTTCACACCGTGCCTGATATGATTAGAGTCGAAGAACCCGGTTTAACCGTCCACGTTCCGTCTGTCCTTCTTGTATATTCCGCTGCAAGCACTGTAATTGCTCCCGCAACGGTGACAAATTCTTCCGTTTGAGCATTATAAGTGTACTGCGTTCCCTCGTTCCACACGGTCGAATTGAAAGTGACCGTGGGTGAGTTTAATATCGGCGAGAAGGTATCGCTGATGACTGCACCGTCAAGCTCCGTTGCCGCTGTATTGCCCGAATTCTCGATAACGAAAGTGTAGGTCAGCATGCCGTTCTCTGTCACCTGAACAGGGCTAAGCATCTTACTTATACTGAGATTTGCAATGGCCTTTGCCTCAACCGTTTCTTCTGCCGTAATGGGATTTATTATGCCGCCACCCGTTACAGTTGCCGTGTTTGTTACAGATGCTCCGACATCCAAAGGTGCAAAGCCCGTGAGTGTTGTCTCATAAATTACGAGCGCATTTCCGCCTGCCGGGACACTTATCTGCGGGATTGCAAGAGGCGGGCCTGCGGTCACCGCAGGGCTTTGTCGGAGTGTGCCGTTTACATATTTGCGTGCTAAATCAGCTACATACTCAAGGGGGTATACTTTATTTGCACCGAATGAATATCCTCCAAGGTCATCTGTTACTGTAAGGTCGGTCAGCGCAGCCGTTCCGCTGTTTACCAAAGATATAACGTCGGTTATGCTGTCGCCCTCGAAATATCCGTTTGTAATTGCATTCTTACCGATACTCAAGACTTCCAAAAGGTCGCCAACGACCGTATTCGAATCGGTGGTTCTGCCGTTATAAGACAAGGTTGCATAGTTTGTAAATCTTGCCAGTCATTATTTCTCCTTTGTCTTTAATTGTGGTCCCCCACTACAGGATATGCAAAATGGCGAAGAAATGATTTTAAAAGGTCGAAATGTCATATTATACTGCCACAATTATATTGAACCGAGGTCACTTTTGTGATAGAATATCATCATTAAGATAACAAGGAGGCTGTAAATACTTTGATAATTGATTTTCATACACACACCTTTCCCGACAAAATAGCAGACAAAGCAATAGATCGTCTCTCCGAAATCGGCGGTATTGCACCGCACAGAGACGGCACGGTTCGTTCATTAAAAGAATCCATGAAAAAATCCGGTATTGATTACTCGGTTTCCCTTCCCGTTGCAACCTCTCCGAAACAGGTTTACGGCATAAACGCTTTTTCCTTTGAGCAAAACGGAAAGGGTAGTGTAATATTTGCGGGAGCAATACACCCCGATACACCCGACGTTGACAGAGTACTTGACAGCATAAAAGAAGCGGGTCTATTCGGAATTAAAATACACCCCGATTATCAAGGTGTATACTTTAACGATGAAAGGTATATAAGAATAATGAAAGGCGCCGCCGAAAGAGGCCTTATTACAGTTACCCATTCGGGTCTCGATATTGCATACCCCGACGATATACACTGTACACCCGATGCGATTTGCGATGTACTCGAGCGTCTGGACGGAATAATCAACGGAAAACTCGTCCTGGCTCATATGGGTGGCGGAATTCTGAAGGGTTGTCGTATTGATTCCCTAATCGGCAAAGATGTGTGGTTTGATACAGCTTTCGTTCTCGGTATTGATCCCGAAAAGTGCACGGAAATAATAAAAAAACACGGTTCAAAGCGTGTGCTTTTCGCAAGCGACTCTCCATGGGCCGACCAAACCGAATACACGAAATTACTTAATTCTCTCGACCTCAGTGATGAAGAGAAAAACGATATAGCCTACCTGAACGCTGTTAAACTTCTTAAAATCTGACATATACCAAAACGCACCGGCGGCTTCAAACTCCGCTCGGTGCGTTTCTGTTATTTAAATATCGACTGCCTTTGCAAATTCCCCATCGGGAATAGGACAAACATAGCCCTCTCCCACGGCATTTTTAAATTCCGCTTTCGCCTTTTTAAGTATATCCGCATTTTCAATAAGATCAATAGCCGATGCCGCAAGAACGCATCCCGCCTTCAAAAGACCCTTGTGCCCGATTGTTGTTTTACCGCAGGAAACGTTTTGCCATGAATGACCGGGAGCCCCGGACGGAAAGCACGCAACGTGAATTTGTGCTGTCGGTGTTTGCCACGATACATCTCCGACGTCTGTTGAACCGGCTTCGAACACGTTACCGCTGTAAAGGGGGCATAAGAAATCGTTCATCGCTTTTTCTCCGTCGCAACAAAGCTTTCTCACGTATTCTGCAGCGCCGGCATCTGCTTTTGCAGCAATACCGGGCAAAGAATCCCGCTTACCGCAAGTATTTTTCAGCGTTTTCGCAAAGTCGACTTCATCATCGTTATATGACGGCACGCCGAGAAGCTCGAAATTGTCATACAGTACCTTTTCCAAAGTATGATTGGGTACTGTTCCCGAACATCCGTCAATAAAAATTTTACTATATGAAGTTTCCGTCATCAATGCGGCGCCGTTTGCTATTTTGTCAACTCGCTCTTGCAATGTCAAAGCATCCTTAACCGAAATCGAACGCACCATATAAAGAACCGCCGCCTCCGACTGAACGACATTCGGAGATGCCCCACCGCTGTTCACTATTGAATAATGTATCCTTGCATCATCCTTTGTGTGTTCTCTCAAGAACTGAACTCCGACGTTCATAAGCTCAACAGCATCCAGTGCACTTCTTCCGTACTCGGGGTCACCTGCGGCATGAGACGCAACTCCTTCAAAGCGGTAGAGAGTTTGTATACATGAATTACATGTCCCCGTGACAACTTCGTTGACGTCGTCGGGATGCCATGTCAAAGCGCAGTCAAGACCGTACCAGAGTCCCTCTTTTGCCATAAAAGCTTTGCCCGCACCGCCTTCTTCGCCCGGTGTCCCAAAGAACACAACCGTTCCCTCGCACCCCGTGTTTTCGAGATACTTTTTAACACCATATGCCGCCGCCAACGCTCCCGCTCCGAGCATATTATGCCCGCATCCGTGACCGTTGCCCCCTTTTTCCGTCTCGATGTGAGCTGTGGCGCCTCCGACTTGCGAAAGCCCCGACAGAGCATCAAATTCGCCCATTATACCGATAACGGGATGTCCTTTTCCGTACGTTCCGGAAAATGCGGTTTTTATGCCGCACACTTCTTTTTCGACTTCAAAGCCGAGTTTTTCGAGAACTTCACAGTATTTTCCAGCCGATTTGAACTCCTTGAGAGAAAGCTCGGCATATTTCCATATCTCATCGGACAACTCACAGAAAACCTCAGAGTTTTCCAAAATAGAGTTGACCGCTTTTTGCTTTTGATTATCCATCTTCACAGTACCTTGCTCAAGAAGTCGCAAAGTCTCGGATTATGCGGATTGCCGAATACCTGCTCGGGATCTCCCTCTTCTTGAATATTCCCGTCATCAACAAACAGAATTCTGTCCGAAACCTCACGTGCAAACGCCATTTCGTGGGTCACTATAACCATCGTCATACCTTCGTTTGCAAGACTCTTCATAAGATCGAGTACTTCACCTATCATTTCGGGGTCAAGTGCCGAGGTCGGCTCGTCAAACAGCATAACGTCAGGTTCCATCATAAGCGCCCTTACAATTGCAATACGCTGTTTTTGTCCTCCCGAAAGAGTAGACGGATAGACGTCACTTTTATCGAGAAGGCCTATTCGTGACAGAAGTAATTTTGCCTTTTCCTCTGCTTCTTCTTTCGTCTTCAGTTTGAGTTTAACGGGCGCCAGCGTCATATTGCCCATAACAGTTAGATTGTTGAACAGATTGAACTGTTGGAACACCATACCCATCTTTCGGCG
>CAZCSZ010000142.1:0-4039 GCA_964501305.1 uncultured Ruminococcus sp. | reverse complement strand
TCTTTATACGGCTTGAAGAGCATATAGAGCATAACAGCGAGAATTGCGACAGCCGCTATTAAACTTATAACGTTGACTGTTCCCGTAAAGAGCGAACCGAACTGATAAATCATAAGTGATACGGCATATGCGAACAGGCACTGGTAGCCTATTGCGAACCATGTCCATTTTGCACTGTTCATCTCACGTTTAATAGCACCTATTGCCGCAAAGCAAGGAGCACAAAGGAGATTGAATACGAGGAAGGAATATCCGGCAACGGCACTGAAGTTACTTGCGATTTCAGGCCAGCCTGCGGGATAAAGAATACCCATTGTACCGACGATATTTTCTTTTGCCACAAGGCCTGTAATCGAAGCGACTGCGGCTTGCCAGTTACCCCATCCGAGAGGCGTAAACAACCATGATATTGCGGAGCCCACGGCGGCGAGAACGGATTTGTCCATTTCTTCGTCCGTAAGCATTCTGAAACCGTCATCCGCAAAGCCGAAATAGGTTGTAAACCATATAACCATAGTTGAAAGAAGAATAATAGTTCCCGCTTTTTTGATGAATGACCAACAGCGTTCCCATGTGGAACGGAGAACGTTTTTGAGTGTCGGGAGGTGATATGCGGGAAGTTCCATTACGAAAGGTGCGGGTTCTCCCGAGAACATCCTCGTTTTCTTAAGCATAATACCCGATACTATGATTGCCGCCATGCCGATGAAATAAGCCGAGGTTGCAATCCACGGCGAACCGTCGAACACAGCACCCGCTATCATCGAAATGAAGGGCACTTTTGCGCCGCAAGGGATAAAGGTGGTAGTCATAATAGTCATACGGCGGTCACGCTCGTTTTCGACGGTTCTCGAAGCCATAATGCCGGGTATTCCACATCCCGTGCCGACGAGCATCGGAATGAACGATTTGCCCGAAAGACCGAACTTACGGAAAATACGGTCGAGGACGAAAGCAATTCGTGCCATGTATCCGCATGCCTCAAGAAATGCGAGCATCAGGAACAGAACAAGCATTTGAGGGACAAATCCGAGGACCGCACCGACACCGGATACTATACCGTCGTTGATAAGTCCCGAAAGCCAGTCAGCGGCGCCTATAGCGTCAAGTCCGTTTTCGACTAAAACGGGAATACCGGGTATCCACGATCCGTAGTCTGCGGGGTCGGGTTCATCTTCGTATTTTGACATAATGTCAAGAGCTTTGCCGTAATCTTCGAGGCTTGCCGTTTCCGTTGCGACTTCAAGAGTTTCTTCGTCTTCGACTTCGTAGTCGAAGTCCCCCACGGGTGCACCGCCGTTTTCTTCAACATAGGCGTTGTATCCGTCAACTATGAGAGATGCCGAACCGTATTCATCTGCGGCCTCGGAGTAGGCCGAAGAGCCTATTCCGAAAAGGTGCCATCCGTCTCCGAACAGACCGTCGTTTGCCCAGTCTGTAGCGGCGGTACCTACGGTTACCATAGCAATGTAGTATACAAGAAACATAACTGCCGCAAAAATCGGGAGGCCGAGCCAACGGTTAGTTACTATTTTGTCTATATTGTCCGATGCAGAGAGCTTTCCAGCGGACTTTTTCTTGTAGCAGCCTTTTACAACGTTGCCTATGAAAATGTATCTTTCATTTGTGATGATTGACTCGGAGTCATCGTCCATCTCAGCCTCAACGGCTTTAATATCGGTTTCTATATGTTCAAGTACCGTTTTATCGGCCTTGAACTGTTCTATTACTTTGTCGTCACGTTCGAAAATCTTAATCGCATACCAACGCTGCTGTTCTGCGGGAAGGTCATGAAGGGCAGCCTCCTCGATATGTGCCAGCGCATGTTCAACTGTTCCGCTGAAGGTATGAAGCGGTACGGTTTTCCCGTTCTTTGCGGCATCAACTGCGGCTTTCGCTGCCTCGTCAAGGCCCGTGCCTTTAAGAGCGGATATTTCAACGACTTTACATCCGAGTACACGCGACAGTTCTTCCGTGTTGATTTTGTCGCCGTTTTTCTTCACTATATCCATCATGTTTATCGCAACGACAACGGGTATTCCGAGCTCTGTCAGCTGTGTTGTCAGATAGAGGTTTCTCTCAAGATTTGTGCCGTCGATGATGTTAAGAATCGCATCGGGTCTTTCGTTAATAAGGTAATTTCTCGCAACTACCTCTTCAAGTGTGTACGGGGAAAGAGAATATATACCGGGGAGGTCGGTTATAACCACTCCGTCGTATTTCTTCAGCTTACCCTCCTTCTTTTCAACGGTGACGCCGGGCCAGTTGCCGACAAACTGATTGGAGCCTGTCAATTCGTTAAACAGCGTCGTTTTACCAGAGTTGGGATTTCCCGCAAGTGCTATTCGTAAATTCATATCTGTTCTCCTCGCTTTCGTAGTTAGCTATGACTAACCATTCTTTTTTAAAATGAAGGGGATATACTCCCCGTGTCGGTTTATTCAACCTCAATCATATCGGCATCGGCTTTACGTATGGACAACTCGTATCCGCGAACGTTGACTTCAATCGGGTCTCCGAGCGGAGCGACTTTGCGGACGCTGACCTCTACATTTTTGGTAATGCCCATGTCCATAATGCGGCGTTTTACCGCACCCTCGCCGTGAAGCTTGATGACCTTTGTACTTTCTCCGACTTTTACCTGCCGCAGTGTTTTCATATGATATCTCCTCTCTTGAATTGTATTGTAAAGGCACTCCGAATTATACAAGAATTTTTTGCGCCATTTCCTTGCTGATTGCAATACGGGACTCCTTGACTTTAACAATAATGTTTCCGCCTATAATACTAATAACGGTAATATCAGTCCCGACGGTGAATCCCAGGTTTTCAAGGTGGTTTTTAACCTCGTCTTTACCACCTATGCGTTTGATTATTACTTCTTCGCCGACTTTTGTTAGTGTAAGAGGCATTTTATCGTTCTCCTTCTCGTATACTCTGCGTTAGTCTTTGCTAACCCTGCTGTTAAACAATAGGTTAGCCTTCGCTAACCTCGTGGTTTTTAATAAGTTAGCTCTCGCTAACACAATTATTATACGACGCACCTTTAGTTTTGTCAAGTGCTTTTCGAAAAAAATTACCGACATTGTAAAAAAACGGCGGGATAAACCCGCCGAAAGCTGAAAATACAGTTTTTGAAGGTGTAACACTGAAATTTCGGCAGCACCCAATTTGCGTTGACGATTATTTAAGACTCCATTTTGCCGCAACAAGGTCGGTTGAGGGGCCGCCTCTCAACGGCTGATAGTAAACCGACAGAAGTGATTTGTCGGAGAGCTCAATTGTGCAAGGATATCCCATATCGCAAAAGTCGCTCGGAAGTTCGTCGTCAATTATATAATCAGCGCTCCAGTTTTCTCCGCCGTCATAGCTTACAAGTGCATGTTCGGCGCGCTTTCCGTTTGTTCGGCACGCATAAGACAGAATTACGGCGCCGCTTGAATGAACGCAAATGTGCGGCGGTATGCCGTCTGTTTCGAGACTTGCGGGTGCCGACCACGTTTTTCCTTTGTCATCCGAAAAGACCGTGTATACGGTTTCGTGCGGAATTGCTTCTCTGCCGACACGCAGTGCACCGAGAAGTCTGCCATTCGGCAGCTCTGCTATATGGGGCTCGTACATATTTTCAAAACCGACTTCGTCGCTTTCCGAAATTTTGCCTGTAAACTCCCATGTATAACCGCAATCGCGGCTAGTATAAAGGCAAACCGAGAAGTCTTTATAATTTTTGTCCATTCTTTTTCCGAGATAGAGGAGAGTTCCGTCTTTTGACAGAGCGGGGCCGTGAGGAGATGTGACGGGGACTCTTATCGGAGACGACCATGTGACACCGTAGTCCTCGGAAATCATTACGAAAGAGCCGTTCAAAGCCAAAAACTCGTCGCGCGGCATCGTTTTCCATGCATCTGTGAATCCTTTATAAAGAGTTTTGTGGACGGGGGCCACCCAATCCGCATTTTGCATATCATCCAAATAATTGCCGTAGGCGCTCGAAAACCATGAAACAAGAAGCTTTCCGTTACCCAGATATACTATACCC
>CAZCSZ010000141.1:0-4046 GCA_964501305.1 uncultured Ruminococcus sp. | reverse complement strand
TTCCAAATTATACCACCTTTCAAACTGTATTTTTAAACCGTAAATCGGTTTTTTTATTCTCCGAAACCGAAACCCGCGCCCAAGGTCAAATTGCGTTCACAATCCAAGCGATGCCGCAAGCCCTGTATCCGACAAGCTCCGTGCCGCCCGAATTTTGCTTCAAGTCAAAAAAACTCAAACGCACTTCAAATTGCGTTCACAATCCGAAGCAACCTTCCCTTACACAAGATTAGTCCCGCTCTTTCCTACCGCATGAATGAATATTTCAACCTCGTACTGCCCCGAATAATCGGCGCAAATCGTGTATCTCGGCGTTGCGATATTCGAACCGTGGTCGGAAACCTTGCAGGTTACGGGACGGTCTATCGAAAAAGTATTGACAGTTACAACAGGTCTCGAAAAGAACAGACCCGACGGGTACGAAACCGAATTGTTGTATTCGTTTCCGACAACCGATTTATAACCGTCACCGTACTCGACACTGACGTCGTAATACCTTTTGTCAACCATGCCGAAGCACTCGGCAAACCCGCTTTTCCACTTGCGCCACATCCACGGCCCGTCACTTCCCGACTCGATTACATAATCCGTAATTTTTTCGCCCTTAATATACAAATCTCCCCCGAAATCCGCATCCCAAACGCAATCGAAACCCGGCTTCTCCACAATTCCTCCGAGTTTTAACGCACCGTCTATAATATGCAAGTCTACCTTCTCCGTGGGCAGTGAAAACGCCGTTTTCGCAAGCTTTCCGACGCTGTCACGGCAGGAAAATTCAACAGTATAACTCTTCGATGCCGACAGCGGCGGACAAACGGTTTTGTTCTGTCCGTTTGTCAAAGTATACGAACCGACCTGTTCCCCGTCACGCTCCCTGACGGAAACGGAAATAACGGCGGTATTAAGCCCGTCAAGCTCCGAGAGTGACACCGCACCTTCAATATAAAGGCTTGTCCCGCCGTCTGTTTTCTCTCCGTCGGCATTGCACCTGTAAGCCTTCGCAACCGTATAATAAGGCGCTCGGTACGCATATGCGCTGACCGTCACGCTCTTTTCCGTGTAATTTCCGCGCTTGTCGAATACCCTCGCCGTAATCACGCTGTCGCCCTCGATAAGCACGTCGCAATCTACGGTATAGACGCTGTATTTCTTGCCGTATGCCCTTATCTCATACGATGCAACCGACGTGCCGTACTTCACAGCCGACTCGCTAATCGAAATACGCACCTTGGACATACCCACCGCAAGAAGCCCCTTTTGCACAAGATAATTACTGCTTGACAGAGCCTCGGTACTCAAATTGAACGTCGGCTTAAAATCCGAAGTCTGCGGCACTTCAAATGTCACGTTTTGACTCACCGTACCCAAGGAAACACCGCTTTGAGTAAAACTCTCAAGAGTTAAAGTCCCACTCTTTCGCCTTTCGTCCGTCATACCGTAAGCCATCGTTTTCGGTACCGTGAACTCAAGACTTTTCCCGCTTAAAAACCCCGTAATGTAAGTCTCGCTACCGACACAAAGCGATACTTTATATTTCTTATCTCCTCCGTCGGTCGCAATTTTAACATTCGCCTTTTCTCCGAGCACAAGCACACCGGGCGCGGAAAACGCACTCTTCGAAAGGAGCGTATCAAGCACCGCCGTGCCCGATGCGACAATAGACGTCACCGAGCAACCCGCATACGTACCGTTGAAAACGTAACACGCCGAGAGCGATATTTGAGCTTTGCCGTCCGGCGTATGATTAACCGTGAAGTCCTTCTCATATACCAAAGTATCTTTAATGGAGCTGTCCGAGGACGAGAGCGATGCCGAAAACGGATACACCGTATCCCCGACTTTAAGATAACTACCCGACAGCGCCGCACAGTAAACATCACGGTGTCTCACATACACCTTCGCATTTACGCCGGAGCGCTGGTTTTCAACGTCGCCTACGGACGACCACTTTATAATAACGTCAAGTCCCGACTTTTCATAACTTCTTATAATTCCGTTAGCCACTAAACTCCTCCGTTTCCCCGCCGTCATCGGCAATATCTCCCATATAACGGAGCTTGATTCCGTCCGTCAAATCGAGGTGATAATTACCGAGTATAAGCGAATTTCCGATTTGCGCTTTCGTCACGTAAAGAGTACTGTCCGACAAATACGCAACTTCAGTCTGCCCCTCCCAAAACGAAAGACGGTTTTCCGACAACCGCACTTTGAATGGGCACGTATCATCCCCGCCGAAAGAACCTATTTCAATACCGACGGTATCGCTGTCAATCAGCCCGCTTTTGACAAATCCCGAAATTTCCGACAGCTGACCCGCCACAGTTTCCACAAGTGTAAAATACTGTTCGATACCTTTGCCGCCGACAACATAATCGGCAAATGCCTCACTTGTGTATTCACCGATTTCGCTCTTTGCGACATAACTTTCTTTCATAGTCGAAACAAGCTTTTCTTCGACTTTCTCAACTACTGCCGCAGTTCTTATAATCGACTCTTTAAGCTCCGACAAGCTCACACTGTTCTTCTTCAATGTCGGCACAACGCCCGTCGGCGATGTCGAAAAATTACCTTCATCAAGGCACGAGAGGACAACGCCGAGACGCTCCGTCAACCTGTAAACGTAGCTTCGAAGCCCCGCAAGGTCAATATCCCGCCTTGGCAAATCCATATTCAGTTCCATTCGAGATCCCCCTAAAATCTGAAATTGCAGGACGGAATACCTTTGTTTGAATATTTTCCGATTGAATAGAGAAAAAAATCACCCTCGCCTTCAAATCTCAAACGGAAACTTCCCGTTTTATGAGTCAAAACAGGTATATTGAAATCCCGTTCAACAGTGCTTCTCACAGTCCCCACACTTTCAAAATCTCCGCCGCTTCTGTATTGAGCGGACACTTTGACCGCCGAATTTTGCCCGACTTTAATCCTGAATGCGACTTTATAAATATATTCTCCGTCCTCGCCGCATAGGTTTCCCGTCTCAAATACCCACTTCGGCTTCTCCGCTTCGCAAACCGTTCCTGCGCAAAGAGCCGCAAGAGGTGCTTTACGCTCATTTTTGGCCCCCAAAAGGTACAGTTTGTCATCTTCCCCGACAAAGAGCGCATCCCCGACAGCGGCTGCGCATCGCACGGAAATATAGTCACGTTCGCTCCAAAGCCCGTTTCTTGTGTTTAAGACATATGTCTTATATTCTCCGTCACACTTGGCGCTCAAATACAGCGTATGAGCGTATACAGCACAAGCGGCATCTGTAAAAAACGGCTCACCGATTTTCTTCGAAATTACCGTCGGAAACGCTCCGTCGTATGCACAAAAGCCCTCACGGGACACGTAATATAGCATATCCTCCGACGGCACAAGCGAGGCCGAACACCCTTCGGAAACACCTTCGGCATTTGCCGTTACAAGCGAAAACTCAGACGGTTTTGCCCCGTATATCTTATGTATTGACCCCTCTTTGAAGAAAATCGGGTTTCCGAGATACACGCAAGCTCCGGTGAATTTTCCCTCCGAACCCAAAGACACCGTATAACTGTCGCTTGACAACCCTTCGTAGCAGTCGAAATTAGTCGGGTCGCCGAGTTTCGATGCGTAAATCTCGTTTACAAACACCCCGTTTCGGTTAAGCCCCCAACGGCACGCCCAAATTCTGTTTTTACACTCGATTTCAAAATCGGTTTCGGGCAAAAGCCGAGTAACCGTGACCGTCCCCATCAAATTTGACGGTTCAAACACAGCCGGAATAATTATATAGTCACTCCCGACATCGCACAGAACGTAATATTCCGCCTCGCCCTCGCCGAAGGCAACGCCGACACCGTCTCCCGCTTTAAACGAAGCACCTATATTCGGACAGGTAATCTTCATGTAAACAGACGTCACCTCAATCCAAATGCTGTCCGCACGGAGTTTCACCGTATACGGCGACACCGACGTATCACACCAATACGAGCCGACAGCGGGATTTTGCGGTGCAGTCGGGGAAAAATCCGCCGTCAGCAAATTCCCGTCAATATCACACAAGTGAGACGATACACCGACAC
>CAZCSZ010000140.1:0-4079 GCA_964501305.1 uncultured Ruminococcus sp. | reverse complement strand
GTGCGGATATCCATCAACCGCGAGCGAACCCGAACAGTAAAAGGTGTCCTCCGGCGTTATAACATTTTCCTCAAATGCCATTGCGGTCGTTATTATCTTAAAAGTCGAACCGGGTTCATAAGTCTCCGTTATGGCCTTGTTTTTCCACATAGCGGACAGAACAAAACTCTTGAGCTGATTTTCATATTCGTCGGTTTCCTTCTCCAACTTGTCAAGCTCCCTCAACACGCCGCTGTCAAAGGTGTTGTATATAAGTTTTGTCATTTCGTCGTCAACTTCACGCGGTGAGTTAAGGTCAAAGGAAGGTGCCGTCGCCATTGCGAGAATACCACCCGTGTTAACATCCATAACTATACCCGTCGCACGGTTTCCCGCAAGTTGGTCACAAAGCGCCGATTCAAGCTGATTTTCGAGTTCAATCTGTATATATGTATCTATTGTCGACGTGAGATTGTAGCCGTTCTGTGCTTCGACATAAGTTTCATATTCAAAGGGCATATCGTTGTGATGTGCATCCTGAGCGGTTATGTAACGCCCGTTTTTACCTTCGAGAATGTTGTTGTAATAGTTCTCCATGCCGTACAGTCCCTTGCCGTCCGAGTCCGTAAAGCCAAGAGTATGAGATGCAAGAGAACCGTAGGGGTAGTATCTCTTAGACGATGCAATTAAATAAATCTGCTCATCAAGACCGTTCAAATCCACAAGCTTCAAAACTTTTTCGGCAGTCTCCTCGTCAACATCTCTTGATATAACCTCATACATTCTTCCGTCAAGGTCCGCTTTTTCGAGAATAAAATCCTTGTCAACGCCGAGTATCTCCGAAAGCGAATCGGCAATAAACTCGTTCATGTATATGCCCGTAACAAGCCGTCCTTCGAGATTTGTCCATTCCGATTTATAAACGATCTCTTCTTCATCTTCGCCGTTTCTCAAAGCAAGAAGTTTGTTTCTCAAATCGAAAATCCAATTGTCCGGCGTCTCCTCTTCCGCTTCTCTGTAGTTTTCTATTATATCTTTTGGAGAAATAACAACCGTATAAGTGGTTATATTCGTTGCCATTATGTTTCCGTTGGTATCGTATATAGTGCCTCTGTCGGGATTTACCTCAACTTCGGTTGTCATTTGATTTATTGCTTTCGTTTGATATAACTCGTAGTCCAAAATCTGCATGACGAAAAGCCGTACCGCAACTACAACAGCCAGTACGCCGAACAGAACAAGCACAATGCGAGCCTTTTTGATGATATTTCCGTCAAGCCTTCTTTTTACAGCCATTCTCCCACTCCTTTTCCGCTGTACTATTATATGAATTCTTTTTCCTAAAATTACCACAACGCTTTTGCCGTCACAATTGCAAAAAGCGGTGAGTCTCCGCACCGCTTTAATATTCGACAGAAACCCGTCAGTCTATATAGTCCTTAAGAGTTTCAAACCTTCCGTTCATAGCTGAAAGAAGTGTTGAGAAGAAGTTTGCGTTTTCCTCTTCGCTTACATCTATGACGTCAATATGTTCTCCTCCCGCGACGGATACGATTGCGCTTTGAACATAGTCACTCTTTACCATGCCGATTTCATTCAGCGCATAGGCCTCGATTTCACGTATATCGTCTTTAACTCCGATAAGGTTTACAAGTCGGTCTCTCTCGGCTGTAAGCTCCATCTGTTCGTCGCGCAAATTTTTAACTTCACTGAGAGTACGACTGTACGATGCGTTCGCTTGCAGAACGAGCATCATTGCCGCGAGAACAAATACTATGCAGAACACCGTCCTGAACGAGAACATACTTCTGATATCACGTCTTGCGGTTTTTTCTTCTTCGTCTCTGCTGAACGCCTCATCAATATGACGGCGGACAGTCTTTCTCTCCTTAACCTTCTTCTGTCGGAGCTGCTCGGGGTTGTTTTCAAGGTAAGCATCCTCTTTAAATCCCATACTGTATTTGCGAAGCGAGCTGTATTTTTCGGCAGTGGAAAGAAACGGTCCGAAGTCATCTGCGGTTATGTCTTTTCCACCGTTGATGTTGCGAAATACTCTTTTTGTATTCTGCTTTTCCGCGCCTTGTGCGCTTGCACCGAATGTACTTTTTTGATTTGACGTGTTTTCACGTTCTCTGTTTTTACCGTAAGACGCTCTGTCGGAGGAGGCTTTCCCGCCGTTTGTATTCCTGTCTGCATTACGGCTTTCATATACCTTTTTAGCTATCCTCGGCGAGTAAATACTGCGGAGTTTTTCGCAAAGTATCTCTTGGGTATCGGCGTATGTCATATGGGCTCCTCCTTTAGATTAGTATTTCCGTATACTGTCGGTTTACAGTTTTTCCACCACTCTGACTTTTGCGCTCCTTGAACGGGGATTCGCTTTTTGTTCTTCCACCGTAGGTATTACGGGCTTCTTCGTCAGTATTTTGACCGAAGGTTTTTTTCCGCAAACACAAACAGGGAAATCTCTCGGGCACTCACAGGGGTTTGCAAGATTTACAAACGTCTGCTTTGCTATTCTGTCCTCTCCCGAATGAAAGGTTATAACGCACGCACGTCCACCGCTGTTAAGACGCTCCACAGCACGTTCCAAGGAAGGTTTTATAACCTCGAGTTCGCCGTTAACCTCAATCCTGATTGCCTGAAAAGTCCTTTTTGCGGGGTGTTGGTTTTCCTTCTTCCTCGCCGATATCGGCATTGACTCGCCGATAATCCTCGCAAGTTCAAGAGTTGTTTCGATAGGCTTTTGCGCTCTGCATTTCACGATATTCGCCGCAATCGACGCAGCAAAGCGTTCCTCACCGTATTCATATATTATTTTTCTCAGTCGGTCTTCTCCGTAGCTGTTAATTACGCTGTAAGCGCTCATCGGGGCATCTGTATCCATTCTCATATCGAGCGGTGCATCATGCATATACGAAAAACCGCGCTCTGCCTCGTCAAGCTGATATGACGAAACACCGAGATCCCACATAACTCCGTCTATTTTGTCTATTCCGAGACTGTCAAGAGCGGAACTCATATCGCAAAAATTCGATTTTACAACCGTACACATATCGCCGAATGGGCGAAGTCTTTCGGTACAGGCTTTAATTGCCGCCTCGTCACGGTCGAGAGATATAAGCTTTGAACCTTCGGGGAGCAATTTCGCAATTTCAAAAGAATGTCCGCCGCCGCCTGCGGTGCAATCGACAAATATTCCGCCACGCCACGGTGCAAGAGCTTCCATACACTCCCGTACCATAACGGATACATGTGAAAACTCCATTTTATTACAACCCGTAACTTTCAAGCGTTGCGGCAACATCGCCGAAGTCAAGCGTGTCGGTATATTCCTTCCACTTGTCGGCTGCCCATACTTCTATTCTTTTTCCGCATCCGACCATTACGACTTTGTCCGTTATACCGGCATATTTGAGAAATGTGTCGGGTAAAAGTATTCTTCCCTGCGCATCCATTGCGGTTTTCAGCGAGAAGCCGAACAAGCGTCTGTACGCTTCACGGTCTCTTGTGAGCTGAAGTTCCTCGGATACTTTATTCTCATATTCCTCCCAATCGGAGGCTGTCATTATATTCAGTACCTTATCCACGCCGAAAGAAACCGTAAGGCCGCCGGAGAGCATACCTTTGAATTTGTTGGGCATAAACAAACGACCCTTCGAGTCTATATTGTGTTCCGATTGACCGTAAAACATCTCCGTGCCTCCTTTCTTCGCCGTTGTAAGATTAATCCGTTGACAACTTATGTCAACATCTCTGTTTAATTCGAGATTTACGCCACTTTAGTGTTCTCAAACTGCACTTTCAATGGTTGTCTATTACAGTATAAGCTTATTTTAAGCATTTGTCAAGTACTTTTGCCGTATTTTTTGACATAAATTAAAAGATAATTCGATGTTTCCCGCATTTGCCTATTGTCTAAAACCGTTTTCGACGGCAGAAAAAGTTCAAACCGTCCCCGAAACGTCCGCAATGAATAAAAATGTACATTTTTTCTTCTGTACCGACATAAAAATCTCCGTTTTTCACAACAGTGAATGTGACATTTCACGTCCAAATTCGGAAGCATCTTTCCGCATTTGCCTAAAATTCAGCCGCAC
>CAZCSZ010000139.1:0-4081 GCA_964501305.1 uncultured Ruminococcus sp. | reverse complement strand
GCCCCGGGCATGGGATATACGTTTCTCAATCTCGGAGGTTGCAAAGCACTTATCTTCAATCTTTCGGGCAATGCTTTTATGAACGAAACTGTCAGCTCTCCCTTTGAAATTGCGGATGCTATTCTCAAAAAAGCAGAAGGGGAATACGATATCTCAATACTCGATTTTCATGCTGAGGCAACAAGTGAAAAGTTGGCGCTTGCAAGATATCTGGACGGCCGTGTTTCCGTTGTTTTCGGAACCCATACACATATTCAAACCGCCGATGCCGAGGTTTTGCCCGGCGGCACGGGATATATTACCGACCTCGGCATGTGCGGCTCGATGAACGGAATTCTCGGCGTCAGAACAGATTGTGTCCTCCACAAGTTCACGGTTCATACGCCTTGCCGCTTTGAAGAGGCAACGGGAAATTGCCGCATTCACGGGGCTTTATTTGAAGTAGACTCTGCAAACGGAAAGTGTATTTCTGCAAGAGCCGTAAAATATTAATATAGGTATTGACAAAAAGCGAATGCCGTGATATACTTTTCTCGAACTGAATACGGGGGTGCTACACGATAGTGGTGCTGAGACGGCTCTGCCGAACCCTGCGACCGATAAGGTCGGAACCTGATACGGATAATACCGGCGTAGGTACATTGTTGGTTTAACAGCTAAAAATGGTACTTGCCGTCCGTTGGGACGGCATTTTTATTCGCAAAAGTTCATTCGGTATCTTATTTTTACGAGGTGTAAAATGAAGACCAAAAAATCAATCTATGTAAGAAGACTTTGTGAGTGCGCCGTGCTCGTTGCCATGGCGTTTGTACTCAGTCTTTTCAAAATCCCGAAGCTCTTCGGCGGCTCCGTAACTTTTGCGTGTATGGTCCCGCTCGTAATCGTTTCATTCAAAAACGGCATCGGTTGGGGGCTCGCCGCATCCGGCGTATTTTCCGTAATCAAGCTGTTCATGGGACTCGATAACTTCGCCTATGTAACAGGGGCTGTCAGCGTTATTGCAACGGTCCTGTTTGATTACGTTTTGGCTTATACATCAGTCGGCATTTCGGGCATTATTAAACCTTCAAGGACAGACTCAAGGTTGACTCTTTCGCTCAAGGCATCGGCAGGAGCTCTTCTCGGCATGACAGTACGCTTTGCATGCCATATAGTATCAGGCGCCGCCGTATGGTATGACCTTACAAGAGTATGGGAGGCAGAAAACCCGACTCATATCGTTTTTAAGTACGGAAAATGGCTTTATTCCATCTTGTATAACGGCTCATATATGCTCCCCGAAACAGTAATAACCGTCATACTCACAGCCGCTTTGGTATTTGCACTCGGCAACAGAGTTTTGACTCCCGCAGAAAAGATTAAAGAGTAGAACAAGCCCGCTGTCATTGAAACAGCGGGCTTTGAACTATTTAAGCCGAACGGTTACTGCACTTGATGCACCGTAAATACGCTCCTCTTTGAGAGAGGGAATCAAATTCTTGCTTTTGTCCTCCGAGTCGGAGAACAGATATATTTCGGCATCTGTTATAAGAGAATATGGTGCCGATGCATTTCCGGAGGAGCCGAGAAACAAATAGTCGCACGAATAAGGCGAATAGTCTTTCTCAACACGTCCTCTTGATTTGTTCCACCCTTTCCCAAGGAAAACAAGCGTCTCGTTTTGACCTTCTACCTTTGCACATACGGTTTTCTTCGATGACGTACCGTCTGACAGTAAACCGACTGTCAACTTTGAATTGCCGAGTGTCAGGATGTCTTTGTTTGGGTTATACTCTTTAACAGCTATCCCTTTCGAAGAAAGGAACTCCTTTATTTCGAAACAGATCTCACGTTCGGTTCCGCGTGGAACGGGAAGATACACGGTATCAACAAAAGAAGCACTTGCAAGATATTCAATACCTTCGGGTGTACTGCCTGAATACCGAGTTACGACAAACGAATTAATCTCCGTCGCGCACCTTTCTTCGGAATAATGGATTTCACGTTTGATACTCGAACGGGAGGCAGCGGAAAAATCAACCACCGAACATGTTCCGTCCCCAATTAGTATAAGTGCCTCTCCGCCTTTGGCAATACAGCGTGTAACCTCCGTGCTTTCTCCGAGATTTGCGTTATAACGTACTATACCGAGAGCGTAAACCGCCACAAGGAAAATGATTCCTATTTGGCATATGCGTGACTTTTTACTGCATAAAACCGCCGACAGAACAACAAGGGCAGCAAGCGCCGCCAATATGTAAGGCGAGAAGTCATACTTTGTCGAAACCGTAATTCCCTTCATGGATGAAATGAGAGATGACAGTTTTAAAATCAAATTTATGTATACGGTGCCGATTTTGGATATTACACCAAAAAGAAAAGGCACGGGCGAGAGAATGATAACCGCAACCGAAATATACAAAACGAGGCTGAAGGCAGGGATGAATATCAAGTTTGTGAGCGGCGCCGCAATTGAGGTCGTGCCGAAATACAGCCACGAAACAGGCATTGTAAAGCATACGACAAACACCGTGAACAAAGCCGACGACAGCGTTCTCAAAGCAAACTTTTTGATGACGCCGTCACTCGGGTTTGAAGCGATTCCGAGCTTTTCGGTAGCGCTCACCGAAGCAAGACATCCGATATAAGAGCAGTAGGAAAGTTGCATGCCGACACTGTAAGCACAGAAAGGGTCGACGAAAACCATAATGCAACCGCAAACACCTAGACACGTCATGCCGTCATAACTGATTCCTATTATATAGATAATACTCATCATAATGCAGAGTACAGAGGCTCTGACCACCGAGGGAGAAAATCCCGTCAACGCCATATAGAAAAGCATAAGCAATACTGTAAGAAGGCTGATTATCTTTCTGTTTACTCTGATTTTCCGCATAATGAACGTGAATCCAGAACAGATAAACGAGATATGCATACCGCTTATTGCAAGAAGATGAGATATTCCGAGCCTTGAAAAATCGCGCGTGATTTCATTTGAAAGATTGCTCTTGTTCCCCAAAACAACAGCATCGGCAATTTCCGCGGCATCTCCTTCAAGTCCTCTGTGCAGAATATCCGACAGCTTCATATTGAGACGCTTGATTTTAAGCGAGAACGAATCCGTGTCTTTGCCTATAACCTCTGCGCTTTCAATATCTCCCTTAACTCTGACGCCGAGAGAAAGACAATAGCTTTTCTCATCGAAAACGGCATCCTCTTCGGGAAGATAAAAGGCAACATCGGCTTTCAAAATATCCCCGATTTCGTATTCTTCGGCACCCGACAGTATCGTCTTGAACTCTTCGCCGCTTTCCGAAATCTTAACGTTTGCAATATAGCTGTGATAGTAGGACGAGGCTCCGCCTGTTTCCGCAACTGTCGCCGTGCACTCTGAAGTACCGTCGCAAAGATGGGACATATCATCACCTTCGGAAAACGATATGGCGTATAGCGAGGCCGCATGGACTGCAATCGAGGCAATCAGAACATAAATCGCAAAGACCCGAATCCTCTTGATTAATATTGCAGGAACAAGAAACACGCAGAATACCGCAGCTGAAACAGCAAGTATTACTCTTTTGTCAATCGATTCGAAATTCAACAGCACGCAAAACGATATGAAGAACGATAATGTAATGACCGCAACAGGCCGCTTAACGAATGTCATGGTATAACTCCGTGAACTTGGCATTTCATGATAGCCCGAAAAGCATAGGTATATGAGATTCAAAAATTGCCGTCTTTATGCCGTTCAAGCATCAAATGCCTCGATGGGCATAGAGACAATATTCCTCTTGACTTGAGGTGCGACATAATACTCTCTCTTTGGAATGCCGAAGGTCCGAAAGTTTCAAGTTTAAGTGCCGCCCCTTGGAACCGCATCATACTTGTATGTTCCGAAAAACCGTCGCGCACAAAACCGGGCTGTCAGACTCTAACAAACCTACACTTAACGCATTATTTGTAATATCTTATCACATTTTGACACATTCTTCAATACAAATCATGATTTTTGTGATAAGAAGTGTTAAAACAAAAAAACATATACTCACAATAACCTCTTTTTAAGGCAAATGTACCGCCTCTGCCAAAACCGAAT
>CAZCSZ010000138.1:0-4104 GCA_964501305.1 uncultured Ruminococcus sp. | reverse complement strand
GAATGGGACTGATTTTATCCTCAATATCCGTATTTTTAAGAGACATGTTTTACATTTACGGTATTGTTATACTTATCTGGACTTACATGACTCCTATAATGTACGATATAAGTCAGATTAATATCGGTATTCCGTTCTTCGTTCAAATACTGAAATGCAACCCCATTTATCAGTACATTAACTTTGCAAGAACGATTATTCTCTACGGTCAAATGCCGACGCCGTTCCAATTTGCCGCATGCGCGGGGACAGCTGTTTTGTGTCTTATCGTTGGAACTGTCGTTTTCAAAAAAACCCAGGATAAATTCATCTACTACATTTAAGCTCTATTTAAAATTGATAGGAGATACTCTATGGAGAATCAAGAAATGGTTAAGGTCAGCAACGTTTCGATGAAATTCAACCTCGGTATAGAGAAGAACTTTTCGCTGAAGCAGTTTATGGTTGACCTTCTTGATCCGAAAAAGTCCAAAGCGAGGGCCGAGAGAAAGGTCAAAAATGAATTTTGGGCGCTAAAAAATGTATCTTTCGACGTTCAACGGGGAGAGGTCGTGGGCTTTGTCGGAACTAACGGTGCCGGTAAATCCACTCTTCTCAAACTTGTGGCGGGAGTTATGAAGCCTACCAAAGGTAAAGTCGAAGTCGGAGGGAATATCTGCCCGATGATAGAATTGGGCGCCGGTTTTGACATTGATTTGACGGCAAGAGAGAACGTATTTCTCAACGGAGCCGTCATGGGATATAACAGAGATTTTCTCGAATCGAAATACGATGAGATAGTTGACTTTTCGGAACTTCATGAATTTATGGAAGTGCCCGTTAAGAACTTTTCATCGGGTATGGTTGCGCGTCTTGCTTTCTCGATAGCGACGATTGTCGACCCCGAAATACTGATAGTCGACGAAATACTTTCCGTCGGCGATGCCGCTTTCCAGCAGAAAAGCGAAGCGAAGATGCGTTCCATGATAGGCGGCGGTACTACCGTGCTTTACGTCTCTCACTCCGTCGGCTCGATAAAATCGCTTTGCAACAGAGTCGTTTGGATTGAAAAAGGTGAAGTTCGCAGTATAGGTCCCGCAGAGATTATTTGCGATGAATACTATAAGTCACTCAATCTTCCGATTGAATGACGGAATACAATAATACAAAGGATTTTGAATAATGTCATTTAAAACAGTGTTGACTTCGATTTTTTCAGATTCGCTTGGATTGCTCTTTGAGAGCGCTTACACGGTTGTGTACGGCTTTACGGGTAGTACCGTTCTCGCCTTCGCGACCGTTTGCCTTTTTGCGGCGCTCCTTATTATTCCCTCAACTGTATACCTTGCGAGAATAATTAAAAGGCTTAAGGGAAAGAAAGGTATCGGCAAAAGAAAAGGAAAAATTGCCAAAGCGCTTTCCAAGTACATTTCCGATGAGGCTTTGTTTTATATAAGGAATTCACTCGGCATAGTATTTGTGTTTATATACAATATTGTGGCATTGGCTGCAATAAAGCATTTTTTTGACGGATTTACAACCGCTCTTAAAGCGGGATTTCCCGGAGCGCTTGACATGACACGCCCCGATGCGCTTATCGGCATTAATCTTATACCGATAGTGTTTGCTCTTCTCGGCGTCGCATCATTCCTTATAAGTACAGTTAAAAACGGCTTTGTTCTGTCTTTGCCTTATATCGCTTTGACCGCATACGGGTTTATTTATTCTTACGATGCGCCTTCGGCATTTGCACTTGCTCTTCTGGCGTGCTGTGCCCTTGCTCTTTTCAATCAGGTGCTTGATCTGTTTAAAAACAGTGAGCTTATAAAAGACATCGGTCTTTCGGCAATCGGCGTTATAGGTGGAGTTTTTCTTATATTCTTTTACGGCGACCCGACTTATAAGATGATTGCTATGTACGTTGTTGCCGTTACGGCTTTTCAAATTCCCCTTATTTCTTACATTATAAGAAAGCAGTCCGAGAAAAAAGCGGCTTTGTCGGGTCAAAAGAAGAAGAAACCTCGCGGAAAGTCCTTCGTTTTCGTTTTGGGCGTTTTATTCCTGTTTCTGTTCAATGGCGTTTGTATTCCGTCGATAGTAATAAGCTCCGCACCGCAAGATTTTGTCGATATTAACTATTATCATAATCCCATTCTCTATATTGTTTCTTCGGCATGCCTTGCTTTCGGAATTTTTGCGGTGTGGCTCTGTTCTGTATATTTCATGTCAAAACAGCGTACCCGT
This sequence comes from uncultured Ruminococcus sp., assembly GCA_964501305.1. Classification (GTDB taxonomy): domain Bacteria; phylum Bacillota; class Clostridia; order Oscillospirales; family CAG-272; genus RUG14199. The sequence continues at coordinate 1,881 of CAZCSZ010000138.1, read as the reverse complement.
GCATTTCTCGATGTTGCCGTGTGGGTATGGTCGGGATGGTCAGCCGTCAACTATTTCTTCTTCGGAAAGAACTTCGGAATAATGACGGTTGCACTGAAATATGAGGATGGGTTCGACATCAAGCTGAGTCAGCAACTCATTAATACCTTGATTTTAGCAGGCGTTGCCGCAATTTTGGTGTTCGCGGCCGTTAAATTCAAAAATATACTGCCGTCGGTTCTCATTATCGGAATGACGGCGGTGATGGCAATGTCCGTGACGAATATTATTTATATTAACTCGTCAATAGCACCGCTCAAAGAACAGGCGGCTCAAATACACGACGAAGAGGCGCACTTTACTTTAAGTAAGGATGGAAAGAATGTTGTAGTATTCATGGCCGACCGTGCTATAGGATGCTACATTCCTTATCTTATGAACGAAAAACCCGAGCTTCTCGATACGTTCGACGGTTTCACGTATTACTCAAATACAATTTCTTACGGCAGAAACACCAACTTTGCCGCGCCTTCGGTTTTCGGGGGTTATGAGTATACCCCTGCCAATATGAACGCAAGAGATGATTTGCTCTTGCAGGAAAAGAACGACGAGGCTCTTAAACTTATGCCCGTTCTGTTCGACGAAAACGGCTACGATGTCACGGTGCTTGACCCGCCGTATGCCGGATACAATAATATACCCGACCTTTCGATTTACGATGATTACCCGGATATAAAAACGGGAATTACAAGGGGTACTTTCACAAACGAAGCGTCGAAGCGAAATCAAATCGAAAACAACTACAGAAATTTCTTCTGCTACAGCCTTGTAAAAACTTCACCGCTTGTATTGCAGGAAACTTTATATAACGATGCGAACTATAACAATGTCGATATACTTTTCGCAATGGATTCGCTTGACGGCGAAGTTTACAGCGGTCAGGTGTCCGATACGCTCTTTACGGCGACGGGTCTTGAATCGTATTTTATGAACGAGTACAACGTCATTGACAATTTGGACTATTTGACCGATTTTTCAAACGGTTCAAACGGCACGTTCACCATGATGGTAAATGCGGTAGCTCACGACACAATACTTCTTCAAGAACCTCAGTATGAGCCTTCGATGGTTGTTGACAATACCGAATATGAAACCGCCAATGCAGACAGATACACTGTTGACGGAAGAACACTTCGAATGGAAAAGCTGACGCAGTATACGCACTATCAGTGTAATATGGCAAACCTCATAAAAATCGGCGAATGGCTTGATTATCTCCGTGAAAACGGTGTTTACGACAATACGAAGATTATCATAGTTGCCGACCACGGCGGAGCGGTTCATCAGCTTGATGAGCTGATACTTGACGACGGACTTGACGTCATGGGATACGCACCGCTTCTTATGGTTAAAGATTTCGACAGCACTGGATTTACAACGTGTGAAGACTTCATGACAAATGCCGATGTTCCTACTATCGTTTTTGACGGATTAATCGACAATCCCGTAAATCCTTTCACGGGAAATCCGATTAACAGCAACGACAAGCATGAGCGTCCACAATATGTTATAAGCTCCGACTATTGGAGCGTTGAAGTTAACAACGGATATACGTTTATTGCAGGCGACTGGTACTCCGTACACGAAAATATGTGGGACAAGAACTGTTGGGAGAAAGTGGCTTCAAATGCAGTGGCAACATATGACTACCACGAATAAAGCATAATAATTCGGGTCTGTAATTTCAAAAGCGACTAGAGCCGTTCGTGCATTTATGCACGAACGGCTCTTTTGCTTTTTGCCGTGCAAGCAATATAAGTGCGGCAACTTTAAAAATCTTCTTTAATTGCGACAGTCAGTCACAGTTTTGAATATTTGCCGTGCCGTTTGAAATGTATGCGG
>CAZCSZ010000137.1:0-4105 GCA_964501305.1 uncultured Ruminococcus sp. | reverse complement strand
TTTGAGTACCGAATCCGTTCATAAAATTCTGCAGAATAAGTGAGCCGAAAGAAGAAATACAGGATTGAATCATCGGCGGAATTCCGTATCTCGCGCCCTGAAAAAAGAGTGTCTTTGAAAACGTACTTCGTTTGAATACAAACCGAGTCAGTGGGTGTTTCTTCATGCTGAAAACGACGGTGAAAACAGTCATCACAATTTGTGAAATTACAGTTGCAATGGCGGCACCGCGTACACCTTTTTTAAGGTATACCACAAAGAAAATGTCGAGCACAACATTGGCAAGCGAAGAAACTACAATGGAATAGAAAGGTGTCCTGCTCTCCCCGATACCTCTAAGTGTTGCCGAAAAGACGTTATAAAGAGCCAAAAAGGGAAGGCCCGCAAATATTATTTCGATGTAATCGGTAGCAAGGTTCACGGTGTCGGAGGTGGTATTAAGCAAATTCATTATGGGCATTGCGAAAAGCGACCCGAATATTGCCGCAATTAAGAAAACACCGCTTACCGTTACAGAAAAAGCAGTCATTAATTTAGGTATGTCGGCAGTGTTTCTTTCCCCGTATTTTCTCGCAACGAGTACGGAAAGGCCGAGGGTAAACCCTGTCATAAGCATAATGAAGAAATTAATCGGGGAGGTGGTAGCTCCTATTGCCGCCAGAGCTTCTTCTCCTTCAACATTGCCGACTATGAAAGCATCCGCCCAGTTGTAGAGCTGCTGAAGCATACCGCTCAAAATAAGGGGTAGACTGAAACTAATCAAAGAGCGTATTATATCCCAAAGAGAATTCTGTCGCTTCATTATGACCTCCTGTACCGGATATGCAGGCTGAGGAAAAGCAAACAAAAACGCCCGACCGATAGGTCGGGCGGGAAAAGAGGCAAAAATGCTTTGAAAACTGAACGCCTGCTGTTTTGTAATGTAATTTTAACATACATCGGGTGCTTTGTCAAGCGAAAAGGCAAAATCAGTACTGATACGACCAGTTTGGCAGGGCCTCTCTTATAGGATATAAATTCGCGATTTCGGTATTCACCGTTATCTTGTCGAAATAGTTCTTGACAAAGTCGGTGAACGCTCCTTCGTAAACGTCGTCGGTAAATGTGCCGAAGAAGTCCTCGTTTGCCGAGCTTTTCCATGCTCCGCTGTCCATCTCAAGCCTTTTGATAAAATGTGTTCCGTATTCACTTTCGAATTCAAGCGTTTCTCCGATGCCGAGCTTTAACGAATTGAGTATGAGCTCATTCGGCAAATCCTCGGTCTTGTTGCATATATAATATCCGTTCTTATAGGATGTTTCTTCAGAATACATATTGTATACGGTATCAAAATCTTCGCCCGAGGCAAGGGCGGATTTGATTCTCTCAACTTTTAGGTTCTTCTCCGCTTTTGCTTTTTCGCTGAGTGGTTCTTTTATAAAATCACCGTTTGCATCGTAATATGACTTGTCGTAGTCGTATGAATTGTTGACGTAGATATGTCTTATTCTGACGTAGTTTTCGTTCAGATAATCCTGCTTCTCGTCATCTCCCACTTCGATAATGTTGTTTTCAAAGACGTAATTGTATACGTAAGTTGTTTTAAATTCGTCAAGATAAATCTGTTTGAGCGTTTTCTCGTTTACACCGTACTCCGACAGCACAGCTTCAAGGGCTCTTTTCGAACCGCCCGATACATCTCTGAAATCGGATATGATATCCGAAACGGCTTTATTGTCCTCGGAGGAGATTTTCAGTCCGTATTCATCGAAAAGAAATACGCAGACAAGGTCCATTTTTATGTATTCATCTGTTAGCTGCGAGAGAAAGTCCTCGGCGCTGACCCCGTCTGTCAACTCCTGCTCCCAAAAATCGTCTGTATCGCTCATATCTGAATACTGATTCATAAACTGCGCCTTATATGTTGAGACCCAGTATCGGTATGCTCCTTCCGTTACGTTTGATGTACCTAGAGACATTGCGACTCTCTCTGTTTTGCCGCAGGCAAAAAGCGTAAATGCCGTTGCAATGCAGAGCAGAGCACAAACGGTTTTAATAACTGTCTTCATGGCTTCTCCTTTTTTACATTTGTCAAATTATTCATCATCCGATGAGTTATCGGTATTTGATACCTGCGAAACGCAGATTAGACTGAAATACCGTTCGACGATTTCGGTTGCGTAATCTGCTACTGATTTGCCCCTCGGTATCTTGAAGCAAACGGCGTAAGACGGTATTTTCGAAAACCTGACACCGAACTGTCTGAAAGAACGGGCGAGGTCATTTAAAATGAACGGATTTGTGTCGGACGGGAATATTTTAACCTCATCCTGCACCTGTTCAATCCTTGTGATTTTGCATTTGACGGCAACGCTTCTTAAATATGCCGTACGGCAAAGGGACAAAGCCGGCGAGGGAATGTCTCCAAAACGGTCACAAAATTCGTCAACAACATCGTCGAAGTCATCAATGCAATCGATTCGCGCGATTTTTTTATACATTTCCATCCTTTGACCTGATTCGGGAATGTAACTTTCGGGAATATAGGCATCTGCCTTAATCAAAACCGCACATTCCGCTTTTTCGGCAACGGTCTCACCGTTTTCTTCGAGAACAGCTTCGTTTAGAAGCTTTAGATACATATCGTAACCGACGTTGTTCATGTGCCCGTGCTGTTCGGAACCGAGAAGATTACCGACACCGCGTATCTCCATGTCACGCATTGCGATTTTAAAGCCTGCCCCGAATGAGGTGTATTCCTTGATTGCGCGCAGCCTTTTTTCAGCAATATCGCTCAGAGATTTCGTCGGAGGAAATGTAAAATAGGCATATGCCTTTTTCGATGACCTGCCGACACGTCCGCGTATTTGATGTAATTGCGACAGACCGAATTTATCCGCTCTGTCTATTATAAGAGTGTTGGCGTTTGGCACGTCTATACCGCTTTCAATAATCGTTGTGGAAACAAGAATGTCGATATTTCCTCTGACAAGTTCGTCCCATATGGCCTCGATTTCTTCTTTTGACAGTTGACCGTGGCCGACTGCAACTCTTGCATACGGTATTGCCTTTTGAATTTGGTTTGCAACGGCATAGATCGTATCTATTCTGTTATGGAGCCAAAATACTTGACCGCCTCTTTTGAGTTCACGTCTTGCCGCTTCGTACAGCACCTCGTCATCGTGTTCCATGACGTAAGTTTGAACGGGAGAACGCAAGCCGGGCACGTCATCCAGTACACTCATGTCCATGAGACCGCCTATTGCCATGTTGAGAGTTCTCGGAATAGGTGTTGCTGTCAGGGTCAAAACATCGGCGTTTATGCTTATTTGCTTCAGCTTTTCTTTTTGCTTTACACCGAAACGCTGCTCTTCGTCGATGATAATAAGGCCGAGTTTTTTGAATTCGACGTCTTTTGATATAAGACGGTGAGTGCCTATTATTATGTCAGTTTCACCCCGTTTGAGCGCACGGAGAGATTTATCCCTTTTTGCCGAGGTTCCGAAACGTGAAATGAAGTCAACAGCCACAGGAAAACCCCTGAAACGTGCGAGGAAGGTCTGATAATGCTGAAAAGCAAGTATGGTGGTGGGAACAAGCAGGGCGACTTGGTAACCGCTTGAAACCGCCTTAAATGCGGCTCTGACGGCAATTTCGGTTTTTCCGTATCCAACGTCTCCGCATATCATTCTGTCCATCGGATAAGGCTTTTCCATATCGGCCGATACTTCTGCTATTGCCAATGCCTGACTGTTTGTTTCCTCATAAGGGAAAGTATCCGCGAACTGCCTTGAAATCGCATCGTCAGTATCAAACCGTATACCGGGCGTGCTTCTTCTTTTCGCATAAAGCTGTATCAGTTCTTTAGCTATATCTTTTGCGGCGTTCTTTGCCTTTGCCTTGCTTCTTCTCCATTCTGTACCGCCCATTTTGGAAAGTTTGACCTCTCCGTTTGAGTCAGTGGCACCTATATATTTTGCTACAAGGTCCAACTGGTCGACGGGAAGAAACAGTTTATCGCTTCCCGCATATCTTATATTCACGTAGTCACGTGAAACCCCGTCAACCGTTAGGTTTTCAATCCCTTCGTACAATCCTATTCCGTATACGTCGTGAACGACATAAT
>CAZCSZ010000136.1:0-4156 GCA_964501305.1 uncultured Ruminococcus sp. | reverse complement strand
ATATGATAAAAAGCAATCTCACCCGATGCTTTGCTCAAATGAACGGTTGCTGTATGTTCAATTATTATAATTTAAGTTCCGATTTGATGGAACCTTACAGAGTGCTTATAGACAGGATTGTACACAAAGAGAGATTTGCGGAATTCGGAACGAACGAAAAGCATTCTCTTTGGAACGTGCTGAATGATACAGTTGTTATTAACAATTCGCGTCAGACGGTTCTTAACTCAATTAAGATTTACGTACACAGTGTGTTCGAAGCACTCAACGACATGGAACTGTCAAATGTTAAATTTTACAGCATATGAGTTACAGATTTATGAGACTTCTCGTGTTTTTCGACTTGCCGACATCGTCCGATGAGGACAGAAGAAATTACCGAAAATTCAGAAGGGTACTTCTGAAAAACGGTTTTATCATGTTGCAGGAGTCGGTTTACTGCCGTATGTTTATTACGCCTTCATCCGAAAGGACAGCTATGGAGACAATCCGCAAAAACAAGCCGCCCGACGGCGTTGTCCAGATGCTGTCGGTAACGGAAAAACAGTATTCCAAAATGGAATACATAGTCGGCGAATACAGCAGTGAACTTATTGACAGCGATGAAAGGTTGATTATATTATGAAATTTGCTTACTCGGAAATAGGCGGAGTATTCAGTTGGAACGGTGACAGAATGCCGACTCTTGTTATCGAAAACCAATCTTTCTTCAGAAAATTTATAAGTGATATGTATTCTTCGTTAAACGGTGAACCGACCCACGCGGTCCTGTCAAAAGACAATAAAACGGTTAATTGGTCAAAAAACGCAGAGATCATATCGGACTTTATAAATTTTGATATTAACCAGAAAAGTCTTATAGGTAAAATTTGTGCGGCTCTCGAACGGCAATCTGTCCTGCCGGAGAATTATTCAAGAACTAATGAGTTGCTTGCCGATATCGAAAACGAAATAGCAAAGTGGGCTTCTGATTTCCCGTGCAATATATCCCCGACAAAAGTATCGGCATCAGGCATCATAAAAGCTTCGGGCATTGAAATAGCCGATGACTATGTCGGGGAAAAGGGTAATGTCGAAAAACTGATTGACTACATGGAACTTGTCCGTGAATTTGATAGGGACAAACTGTTTATAACCGTTAATATGAGGTGTTTCTTTTCCGATGAAACGGTAAAGCAGTTTTTGAAAACGTCATTATCTCACGGCTTCAGGGTTTTTATGCTTGAAGCTGTTTCCTACCCTTTGTTAAAAGAAGAGGACAGACTGACGGTGGATGCCGATTTATGTGAATTTTGAATTGACAAACGCGTAAAAATCAATTATAATATTGAACAGGAGATTTCCCCGTTGGATTCCCTTAAAACGCATCGGGTTCGTACCCCGATTTTTCGAGCGACGGTTCGTATTTTGAGGTTTGAGAGTGGTGTAATCCAATAGGGGACTTAAACTCCGGAAGTCTTGCAAGGTTTACAAGCGTTGTTTGAGAGTGGTGTAATCCAATAGGGGACTTAAACAATGAATATTGAGACGGGGGAAATCGTACCGTTTGAGAGTGGTGTGATCCAACGTTAAATATAAATGCACGTTTTCCGTGCATTTTTTGTTATGGGAAAATGAGTTCGGCCTTGATTCGGCCTACTTGGAATGCGCCCTGCTTGCCGTGGCGCCGATGACCTTGAATCGGCTCCGTATGTATTAATCTCAAATCTGTATTTGCCGATTGAATTCTTGGGGAGTTCATTTGTCTTGAAACGGAATTGCCGATGTTTTCGGCTTGAGGGCTTGAACTTAAGCTCTATATATGATAGAATCTAAATATTATAGAATGTGAATTGCCGAAAGGAAGGGAGAACATGAGGTATTCTGTAGACAATGATTTGCATATTCATTCATATCTGTCTCCGTGTTCGGGAGATGACCTGCAAACGCCCGAAAACATACTGAAATATGCGATAGACAATTCTCTGGAGGATATATGTCTTACCGACCACTTTTGGGACTCCTGTGTGCCCGGCGCAACCCCGTATCTTTCGGCACTCAACACGGAGAGGCTGAAAAGAGCCCTTCCCCTGCCGAAGGCGAAGGGAATTAATTTCATGTTCGGCTGCGAAACGGAGCTTGACAGATACGGAAATCTTGCGATTGGCAGAAAAACATTCAAAGTTTTTGACTTCGTTGTGATTCCCATTAATCACTTTCACATGAAGGGATTTACATTGGCGGCAGAGGATTTTAACAATCCGCCTGTCCTTGCGAAGCGTTGGATTGAAAGGTTTGACGGTATTTTGAACCGTGACTTACCCTTCGGAAAAATCGGAATGGCACATCTTGCGTGTGAACTTATGGTTTCCGACGGCGGTATAGGTCACATAGATGTTCTTGACTGCATTACAGATTCGGAATACGCGAGGCTCTTTTCAAAGGCCGCCCGTCTCGGTGTCGGCATTGAGCTTAATTTTGAAAAATTCTTCGACTACGGGGAAAATGAGCTGAAGAGAGTAATGAGACCCTTTGCCGTTGCGAAAAGTGTTGGTTGTAAATTCTATTTCGGCAGTGATGCACACCACCCTCAGGATTTTCTGCGGGCCAAAGAAAAGTTTGAAGAAACTGTAAGAATACTTGGTCTGGAAGAAAAAGACAAATTCAAAGTGAATTTGCGCAGTTTGGGGTGATTATTTCGGACGAATGGCTTTGGATTTCGGCTGTTTTGAAGAATAGTTGCGCGGATTTATATAAAAAGTGTGAAAAAGGGTAGAAATTTTATAAAACCTGTGGTATAATAAATCGATCGGGTTTTCCCGCGGGCCTTTTGTGCCCGAAATAATGACTATCTAAGAATACACGAAAGGCGGATTTACAAGCATGGCGAAAGATGCTAAAAACAGAATGGAAATCCAAGCTGAGCGCAAAGCTCAGAAGCTTGAAAGAAAGGCGGCTGAAAACAGAGCAAAGAAAAAAGATTCTGTAAAGAACACTGTAATTGCAGTCTGCGTTATATTGATAATTGCTCTTGCGTTAGCACTTTTTGTTTTTAAACAGGTTGTCACGAGTGGCATAATCGAAAGAAATACAACAGTTATGTCCACTGAAAATTATAAAGTTTCGTCATCCATGATGACGTATTTGTTCAACTCGACATATCAGAACTTCGCAAATCAGTACGGAAGTTACCTTTCCTCGTTCGGACTTGACACAACAAAGAGCCTGAAAGAGCAGACTTCAATGGACGGAAAGTCCACGTGGTATGATTATTTCATGAGCTCTGCGAAGAGTCAGGCGGAACAGTTCCTTGTTCTCTGTGAGGCCGCAAAGGCAAACGGAGTGGCTCTTGACGATGAAAACTACGAAGAAATCGACGAAGTATTGAATGGATACAAAACATCTGCGGCTCAGTATGGTTACGATACGAACACATACGTTAAACTCATATTCGGAACAAGTGTAAACCTCAAAGATATGAAGAAATGTCTTGAACTTTCCGAGCTTGCGTCCAAATATGCGACTATGGTTTCCGAGAGCTACGAATACACAGACGATGATTACAGCACGTATTTTGAAGAAAACAAGGATACCTACACATATGTAGACTATGCTAAGTATTCCTTTGCTGCCACGGCAGACTCCGAGGGTAAATATGCGGCAGAAGATATCGCAACCATGAAATCAAAAAGCGAGGCTCTTGCGGCGACAACAACCCTTGACGGTTTCAAGGCGTATGTAAAGGATTATCTTACAGAGAAGAAAACGGCTGAACTTGAAGAAGGTGCAACTCTTGACGAGGCAGCGATTGACAGCGAAGTCGAAGCACTTCTCACAATACACGCAACAAAGTCCGGTCTCAAAGAAGAAACCGCAAAGTGGGCATTTGCCGACGGTGCGAAAGTCGGTTCGACATATGTTGAAGCCGATGACGAAAAAGGCTCGTATACGGTATATATGCTAAATACAGCCGCATATATTGACGATTACACGACGAAAAACGGTGCTTACATTTATCTTACCAATTCCACTTACACGGATGAGGCAGGAGCAAGTGCAAAAGCCGATGAGATTATAGCCGAGTGGAACAAAGGCGACAAGACCGCCGAGTCATTCCTCGAACTCACCGAAAAATATTCCGAGTCGGGACACCTTCACGACATAATCAAGAATATAG
>CAZCSZ010000135.1:0-4247 GCA_964501305.1 uncultured Ruminococcus sp. | reverse complement strand
CGCTTGCATAACGCAAGCGGTGCACTTCGTGCCGCTCGGCGCAGGTGTGTATTAATTTCAACGGTCTAATGAATATAGAATAGATACAGAGTGTAAATCGGTAAGTGGGGTGGAGGTTAGGTGATGTTAGTTTACGTTGGGCGGTGAGATGTGGATGTTGAGTGTAAGTCGGCAAGCGGATATAGTTTCTTTGAGGTCGGATAGGGGAGTTAGAGTGTGAACGGAATTTGACGTTGGATGTGAGTTTTGAGTTTGAGGTTGATACGGGGAGCGATGAAGGCTGTAGTTTACAGGCGTTATGGAGTGTCAAAAAGTGTGAACGGAATTTGACGTGGGGGGTATGTTTTGACTTTGCGAAAAGTTTTTCAAAAATTCCTTCGATTTCTGCGGATGTATTGGGGAGAGTTTTTCATTTCTGCGTTGTACAATATATGCGGAAATAAAAACTTGCCCTTTTTTCTTTTTGGTTTGGATTTTGTAATGAAGCGTTGAACTTTGATTTCCGAAACTGTGAGGGAAAGTTGTTTGACGGCGTGTAAATTTTAGGGAGACGTGCAAAATGCACTTGCGGATTTTTGGTACGGGCGTGAATTATACGACTCGGTGCATCCCGCTGTAAAATCGCTTAATCGAAGGAGAAAGAAAGGCCAGGAAAGAGGAAAACAGCTGTATGGAGACTCTAGTACAGAAGATTTTGCGAGGCTTTTTTCAAAAAGCCGAAGGGCAAAGTCTCGCAAGAGGAAAATGAAAGGAGAAAGAGAGAAAGAATGAATTTAGTAATTCAGCAGCCGAGCAAACGGCAACAGGAATTTTTGAGAGACAGGCATCGCTATGTAGCGTTTGGAGGAGCGAGAGGAGGTGGAAAGAGCTGGGCCGTACGGACGAAAGCGAAACTGCTTGCGGTAAAGTATGCGGGTATAAGGATATGCATAATAAGAAAGACGTGGGCGGAGCTTAGGAGCAATCATATAGATTTATTGAGATGTGAGCTTGAAGGAGGGATAGCGAAATACAGGGAGAGCACGAAAGAGTTTACGTTTTTCAACGGTTCGAAGATATTCTGCAGGTACTGTCAAAACGAAGGAGACCTGTCGAAACTTCAAGGAAATGAGTTTGATGTAGTATTCATAGATGAAGCGACTCAGTTCACGGAGCAAATGTTTCGGATGATAAGTGCCTGTGTCCGAGGAGTAAACGCTTTTCCGAAGAGGGTATATTTGACGTGTAACCCGGGTGGGATAGGGCACGCGTGGGTAAAGAGACTGTTTGTCGACAGGAGATTCACACCGAATGAGAAACCCGACGATTACAGTTTTATCCGTTCGCTTGTGACGGACAACCCTGCGCTTATGAAAGCCGACCCGGAATATGCGAAACAGTTGAAAATGTTGCCCGCAAAGCTTCGCCGTGCGTGGCTCAACGGAGATTGGGATATATTCGAGGGGCAGTTCTTTGAAGAATTCCGAGACGACCCTGACAGGTATACGGACAGGAAATTCACGCATGTGATTGAGCCGTTTGAAGTTCCCGCCGATTGGCAAATATACAGAAGTTACGATTTCGGATTTGCGAAACCGTTTGACTGCTCGTGGTGGGCTGTTGACTGCGACGGCAGAGCATATCTTATATTGCAATATTACGGGTCTACGGGTGCGCCGAATGAAGGGTTGCACATGACACCCGATATGCAATTTGAGAAAATCGCCGAAATTGAGCGTTCGCACCGATGGTTGAAAGGGAAGAATATTATCGGTGTTGCCGACCCGTCGATTTGGGATTCGTCCCGTGGGGAGTCGATAGCGGATACGGCATCGAAATATTATCTGTATTTTACGCCGGGTGACAATAAGCGTGTGCCCGGTTGGATGCAGTGCCACTACCGCTTGCAGTTTGACAGTGAAGGGTTGCCGATGGTGTATTTTTTCAATACGTGCCGAGATGCTATTCGTACTTTGCCCTCGCTTGTGTTTTCGAAAACACATCCCGAAGACGTTGATACCGAAGGCGAGGACCATTTCGCCGACAGTTTCAGATATTTCGCAATGTCAAGACCGCTTAAAGGAGACTCTCCGTCGGCGCCGTCTCAAAAGTCTTCAGATGACCCGCTCAATTTACATACACGGAAATACCGTGAATTCAGCTATTGATTTTATTCTTTTGTCGAAGGAGGATTTATGATTACAGAAAAGATGATTGTTGAAAGTGCCGAAATTGATAGGCATTTGCCGATAACGGAAACGGAGTGTGCCGAAGCGATGGCGCTACTTGAGAAGTACAAACGGCAAAAAGCGACCGTTGACCGTCGTATTATCGACAACGAAGAATGGTGGAAAATGAATTATGCACCGAGTGACAGTACAACGGGGCGCTCGTCCGCATGGCTGTTCAATTCCATTGCCAACAAGCATGCGGATGCGATGGACAATTATCCGTCACCCGTTATTTTGCCGAGAGAACAGAGCGACGAGGAGTCCTCCCGCCGTCTTTCGGCTGTTGTGCCATGTATACTTGAAGCTTGCGCTTTCGACAAAGCGTATTCGGATGTGTGGTATGACAAGTTGAAATTCGGTGCGGGTTGTTACGGCGTGTTTTGGAATCCCGATAAGCTGTGCGGGCTTGGGGATGTTGATATTTGTCAAGTTGATCTTTTGAATTTGTTTTGGGAAGGCGGCGTTGACAATATTCAAAATTCGGCAAACGTCTTTCACGTTAAACTTTATGCAAATGACTATCTTGAAAAAGAGTATCCGATTTTGAAAGGAGTTTTGTCCTCGCCGTCGTTTACTCAAAACAGGTATCATTCGGAAATTTCAAGCGACGATTCGGAAAAAAGCGCTGTTATTGATTGGTATTATAAAAAGAAGGCGGGTACGAAAACTCTGCTTCATTTTGCCCGTATTTGTGCGGGAAAAGTTCTGTTTGCATCGGAAAATGAGCCTGAGTATGCTGACGGTTTCTATGCTCACGGGCAATATCCGTTTTTCTTTGATGTGCTTTATCCCGTTAAAAATTCGCCTGTGGGTTTCGGTATGATTGACGTAATGAAAGGCGCACAAATGCAAATCGACCGTCTTGGAGATGCTATTGTAAAAAACGCCGTGATGTCTGCGGGGGCGCGCTATTTTATTCGAAGTGACGGTTCTGTCAACGAAGAAGAATTTTCCGATTGGTCATCGCCTCTCGTGCATGTGCAAGGCGCCCGTCTTGGCGATGATTCCTTGCGCCCTATTGAAATTTCGTCTATTGACCCGTCTTGTATGAATGTTTTAATGTCGAAAATCAGTGAGCTTAAAGAGACAAGCGGTAACAGGGACTTCTCGCAAGGCGGGACAACGGGAGGTATCACTGCGGCATCCGCTATTGCGGCTCTTCAGGAAGCTGGCAGCAAACTGTCCCGTGATATGGTGCGTAATACCTACCGTGTTTTCTCGGATATTGTGCTTTGTGTGATTGAACTTGTTCGCGAATTCTATACTGAGCCTCGGTTCTTCAGAATTACGGGAAAATCAGGTGATTATTCTTATATTTCCTATTCCTCGTCGGAAATCCTGCCGAAAAAAGCTTCAAATCCTTTTGACCTTGACCTTGGCTGCCGTTTGCCCGTCTTTGATGTGAAAGTATCCGCCGAAAAGCAGTCGCCGTTCGCTCGTGCCTCGCAAAACGAACTTGCGAAAGAGCTTTTCAAAATGGGCGTCTTTGACCCGTCCCGTTTCGACGAAGCCTTCGCTTGCATTTCAATGATGGAATTCGAAGGTAAAGATTCGCTCCTTTCCGCTCTCTGCGACCTTCAGCGCCGTTTCGCCTTCGGTTCACTCGATAATTCATATGTCCCCGCTCCGTTGGGCCCTTCGGCTGCGTCGGGCGGTTCGTCCTCATATTCCTTGCCGGCATCGAAGCTTTCGGACGGCTTGTCCTCACGTGCCTTCGGCAATCTTAAAAGTGCCAACAGGGCTTTTGACTTGCGTAAAAAGCGTGGGGAGTAGTCGTATCATGCGGAGTTCGGATGTCGGATTGCGGATAGCGGGCTTGCTTGCGGGCGAGTGTCTGTTTTGCGGGGATTTCCCCCGTACCCCATGCGGGGGTTCACCCCGCACCCTCCGGCTTTTTGGAAAAAGCCTTGCAAAAACCTTTGAACAGGGGTCGGCAAACAGCGATTTTGTTTGCGGGCAAGTGTCTGTTTTGCGGGGTTTCACCCGTACCCCATGCGGGGGTTCACCCCGCACCCTCCGGCTTTTTGGAAAAAGCCT
>CAZCSZ010000134.1:0-4256 GCA_964501305.1 uncultured Ruminococcus sp. | reverse complement strand
GTAGAAATGAAGGAGTTTTCTACATTATCTCAACTCTCATTCGGATTTCTAACCCTTGTAACCACGCGGTTTTCTTTGTTTTGAACAGAGTTTTCTACATTTTGAACTTGCCTTATGAAACTCAAAAAACGCATTTTGCGTGTAACTTGCAAGACGGTCATAATTTGTGCAACTTGCACAAATATTCTGCCTGTTTATACCTATTTCGAGTTTTGCCACGGATTAGCGTTTGTTTCACATTAAGCAAACGTCTAAAACTATGACTTCTTCTTCGTCTTTATGCAACTGCAGAATACATTTTAAAACCGTATAATTTCTCCTGCTGTTCACATTGCATGGCGTAAAGCCGACAAAATCATCATCATTTATAATTGCCATTGACATTAAAGATTGCTCATGGTAGAATAATATAAAAGAATATTATCGAAAACAGGGAGAATACGGTTGAAAAAATTCACCTTTAAATTAATCGGTGCAATGCTTGCACTTGTTTTTGTCCTTCTTTCCATCAGCTCATGCTGGGTTAATGAATCATACAATACACGTGATGCCTTCAAAGACAAGACCGACATCGACAGTACCGACGGCACGGTACTTGATACGACGGAAACCGTAACGGCAGAACCCGAAACAGTAACAGAAACCGAGACCGAAGCCGAGACGGAAACGGAAACCGAACACGAAACCGAGGTTGAAACCGAGACGTCCGACGGTCTGTCCGAGGGCGAAATCGTAATTGAAGAGGATATCTTCGGAAATTACGTACCGCCTGAAACAACATCCGAAGAACCCGAATATACCGAAAGTACAGCTGTGCCGACAGTGTCGTATACGCCGTCATACCCGACGTCAAATGGTATAGCGCCGATAGCTTTTATGTATCATCTTATTTTGGACGAACCGTATTCTTCTCTTGAAAGCCTGTTTGTCCGTCCTTCCGAGCTTGAAGGCCAAATTCAGGCGCTGACCGAGGCTGGCTACACCTTTATTTTTGCCGACGAATATGACCGTTACGACAAGAAAACCGTAATTATGAGCTTTGACGACGGCTATCTCGATAATTACACGGAAATGTTTCCGATTATAAAGAAGTACAACGCTAAAGTCACCGTGTTTATGATAAGCGCCTACATCGGCGGTGCCGACTATCTCACTAAAGATATGATAAGAGAAATGTCCGCAAGCGGGCTTGTCTCTTTTCAATCGCACACTCACAGGCATATAAACGTTACAGCTGCAGACAATGCGACTTTGAGAAATGAATTTGAGACCTCAAAACGCGTAATAAAGGACTTGACCGGCAGAGAAGTGAAGGCACTCTGCTATCCGACCGGAGCTTACAACCAAAATGCAATGGCGGTGGCATCGGAATATTTTGACTTTGCCTACACTACAGTCAGTGCGGTTTCGACTGCCGGATATGACCTTATGTCTTTGCCGAGATTTCGTGTATCAAGAGGGCTTTCAAAAGGCTCCTTTGTGAGTATTCTGCCGTAGCTTACGATAATCCTACATTATATATTATATACAGCACTCAATGAGGCAAACATTTTAAACAGCGAGTAAACACAAAACGGTCCTTGTGACCGTTTTGTGCATTAAAAACATTAATACATGCATATTATGATATTATGTATGCATAGCTTGACAAATACACGCCGCAGGTGTATAATTGTATACAATAATACAAAGGAGGCTTTTTTATGCTTGAAATATCGAATAAAACCAATCTGCTTGAACAGAAGAGCTTTAAATACTCTTTGCAGGATGTAAAGGAGCCTAACTTATACCGTGATATATACGACTACGATACGGTTCCGAAAATTCCGTTCAACCACAGAAAAGTGCCGACGGGAATGCCCGAGGAAATATGGATTACCGACACGTCTCTTCGTGACGGACAGCAATCGGTTGAACCGTATACCGTTGAACAGATAGTTCAGCTCTACAAACTCATGTCGAAACTCGGCGGGCCTTACGGAATTATAAGACAAACCGAATTCTTCGCTTACAGCAAGAAGGACCGCGAGGCGATAGAAAAATGTCAGGAATTGGGGCTTAAATTCCCTGAAATCACGACGTGGATACGTGCCAACAAAGAGGACTTCAAAATGGTACGTGACATGGGAATAAAAGAGACGGGAATACTTGTCAGCTGCAGTGACTATCACATATTCAAGAAAATGAAGATGACAAGACTTGAATGCATGAATCACTATTTGAGGGTTATAAGCGATGCATTTGAAGCGGGAGTAATTCCGAGATGTCACCTTGAGGATATAACGAGAGCCGACTTTTACGGTTTTGTTGTTCCGTTTGTCAACGAGCTTATGAAGATGTCAAAAGATGCGGGAATACCCGTCAGAATAAGAGCGTGCGACACTATGGGATACGGAATACCTTACAGCGAAGTAGCTTTGCCGAGAAGTGTTCCCGGAATAATATACGGTCTGCAACAGTATTCCGACGTTAAGAGCGAATACCTTGAATGGCACGGTCACAATGACTTTTACAAGGCGGTTTCCAACGCCTCTGCCGCATGGCTTTACGGAGCGTGTGCCGTCAACTGTTCGCTTCTCGGAATAGGTGAGAGAACGGGTAATATTCCTCTTGAGGCTATGGTGTTCGAATACGCAGCATTCAGAGGCTCTTTTGACGGGATGGACCCCACCGTAATTACGGAAATTGCCGACTATTTCAGAGATGAAATCGGATACAGAATACCGCCGATGACACCCTACGTCGGTGAGAGTTTCAATACAACGAGAGCGGGAATACACGCAGACGGACTTTTGAAGGACGAGGAAATATACAACATATTCAACACAAAAAAACTGCTCAACAAGCCTGCCGCTGTCGCAATAGGCAAGACATCCGGCCTTGCGGGGATAGCGTATTGGATAAACGGACATTACCGTCTTGACGAGGAACATTCGGTCGACAAGAAAGACCCGCTTGTTGTAAAGCTCAAAGAATGGGTCGACTCGGAATATGAGGACGGCAGAGTAACGTCGATTTCTCCGAGGGAACTTGAAGAAAAAATCGAAGAATACGCTGAGGGCAAACTCGGCGGGAAGGACAGAAAATGATTGAACATAAGACCATATCGATATCGGAGCAGATTTTCGAGAACCTCGAAATTGATATTCTGTCCGGCAAATATGAGCGAGGCGAAATAATCACGGAAATGAGACTTTGTGAGGAACTCGGTGTCAGCAGAACTCCCGTTAGGGAAGCGCTGAAACGGCTGGCACAGGAACATATAGTCGAAATGAGCTCAAAAGGAGCTACCGTAATCGGAATTTCCCATGAGGACATCAAAGTTATATATGAAGTCAGAAAAAGAATAGAAGGCATGGCGGCGGCAATGGCGGCGAAAAACGCAACCGATGAAGACATAGAAAGCCTACGTACAATAGTTGACCTTCAGGAATTCTACACGACAAAGGGAAAACCCGACAGTATAAAGGACGAGGACAACGAATTTCACGCCAAACTGTATTCTATGTGTAAAAGCGCACCGCTTGAGGATACGCTCAAAACACTTCACAAGAAAGTTGTCAAGTACAGGAAAAATTCGATTACGAATACGCACCGTGCCGAAGATTCACTGAAAGAGCACAGGGCTATATTTGAGGCTATTGCATCGCACGATGCCGCTCTTGCGGAGAAGCTGACGGCGGCACATGTGGCAAATGCCGAAATGAATATTTTAAAGACGGAGAAATAAAATGGGATACACTATTGCCGAGAAAATAATCAAAGAACATTTAGTCGAAGGCGAAATGGTAAGAGGGTCCGAAATCGCACTTCGCATAGACCAGACACTGACGCAAGATGCGACGGGCACTATGGCTTATATCGAGTTTGAAGCTATAGGATTGCCGAGGGTCAAAACCGAGCTTTCGGTTGCGTACATTGACCACAACACTCTTCAGTCGGGCTTTGAAAACGCCGATGACCATCTCTATATCCAATCGGTTGCGAAGAAATACGGCATACGTTTCTCAAGACCGGGTAACGGAATATGCCACCAGGTTCATCTTGAAAGATTCGGAAAACCCGGCAAAACTTTAATCGGTTCGGACAGTCACACTCCGACAGGCGGCGGAATAGGTATGCTTGCAATGGGAGCAGGCGGAATGGATGTTGCGGTCGCCATGGGCGGCGGTGAATATTATATAACTATGCCGAAAATGTTCAAGGTAAATTTGACGGGCAAGCTGTCTCCGTGGGTAAGTGCCAAAGACGTAAGT
>CAZCSZ010000133.1:0-4259 GCA_964501305.1 uncultured Ruminococcus sp. | reverse complement strand
GATTGAGTGTTACTGTAATATATTTCATACTTTTAAAATAATCAAATGTCAAGATTACTTACGTACTTTGCGTTTTTCTCTATAAATTCACGTCTGGGTTCAACATCGTCTCCCATAAGAAGAGAGAAAACTTCATCGCATTTCATGGCATCTGCAATTTCAACTCTCTTGATAGTTCTCTTTTCGGGGTCCATCGTTGTTTCCCACAACTGGTCGGCATTCATTTCACCGAGGCCTTTATATCGGCTCGCCGTTGCACCCTGTCCCATTTCTTCTATTTTTCTGTCTCTTTCTTCATCGGAATAAGCATAGGTGTATTTTTTACCTTTGGTTATTTTATAAAGAGGAGGCATTGCAAGATAAACATGGCCTTCTTCTATAAGTTGTCTCATGTGTCTGAAGAAAAGCGTTAGAATAAGAACTTGAATATGTGAACCGTCAACGTCTGCATCCGCCATTATTATAATTTTTCCGTAGCGGAGTTTTGAAATATCAAAATCTTCTCCGATTCCACATCCCAAAGTCAAAATAATTCTCTTTATTTGCTCACTTCCGTACACTCTGTCAAGTCTTGCTTTTTCTACGTTTAGAATTTTACCTCTGAGCGGCAATATAGCTTGATAAAGACTATCCCTTCCGTCTTTAGCCGAACCTCCTGCGGAGTCTCCCTCCACAAGAAAGAGTTCTGTGAGTTCTGCTCTCTTATCGTTACAGTCCGCAAGCTTGTCAACAAATGAAAGACTGTCAAGTCCTCCTTTTCTTCTTGTTGTTTCTCTTGCTTTTCGTGCTGCTTCTCTTGCTCTGCTTGCTGCAAGTGTTTTTTCGATTATTGCTTTTGCGATTGCGGGATTTTCATCAAAAAATTCCGAGAGTTTTTCACTTACAATTCTGTCAACTATAGTTCTGACCTCGGAGTTTCCGAGCTTTGCTTTTGTCTGACTTTCAAACTGTGCATCCGGGAGTTTTACACTTACTACGGCACAAATTCCTTCTTTCGTATCTTCTCCGGAGAAATTCTTGTTGTTCTCTTTCAAAATACCTTTCTTTCTCGCATAGTCGTTAATGACTTTAGTAAGTGCAGTTTTAAATCCGGTTTCGTGTGTTCCTCCGTCTATAGTGCACATATTGTTTGCAAATGTGACAATAGTATCCGTATATCCTTCGTTATACTGAAGTGCAACTTCCGCTGTTATATCACCTTTGGTTGCCTTCATGTAAATCGGTTTAGGATGAACCGTATTCGTATGTTTCATTGAATTAAGATATTCAACGAAAGATATAATTCCTCCTTCGTACATCAGCACTTCATGAGGATTTTCTCCGTTTTCATCTGTATTTCTCAAATCAGTAATAGTAATTTTCAATCCGGCATTGAGAAACGCCTGCTCTCTCATTCTTGTAAGAAGAGTTTCGTAATCAAAACGGATATCTTCAAAAATAGTTGCATCGGGTTTAAATCTTACATAAAGACCGTGATTTCCTTCGGATGAACCTTCACATTTGAATTCTCTCGCTTTTTTTCCGTATTCAAAGCGCATTGTATATCTTTTTCCCTCGTAGCAGTTATCAACTTCAAGCCACTCGGAAAGAGCATTTACAACAGATGCTCCGACACCGTGCAGACCTCCGGATATTTTATAACCTTCTCCACCGAATTTTCCGCCGGCATGAAGAATGGAAAATACAACTTCCAAAGTCGGTATGCCCATTTTATGATGAATTTGACTCGGCACTCCGTATCCGTCATCCTGTACGGAAACACTTCCGTCATCATGAATATTCACTTCAATATGAGTACATCTTCCCGCCATAGCCTCGTCAATTGAATTATCTACAATTTCATAAACAAGGTGATGCAATCCTCCTAAAGAAGTTGTACCTATGTACATACCCGGTCTTTTTCTTACTGCTTCCAGTCCCTCAAGAACCTGTATTTGATTTTCATCGTAAACAGTTCCGTTTATATTTTCAGACATATATTCCTCCGTTTTCCCCTAAATCGGTCTTTCACTTCTCTTTAAAAGAGATGACACCGCAATATGAGAAAAGTATACCTTTTCTTCTTTTATTTCGTTTTTAACTATTATAAATGATTTCGGAAGGTCATATCCGGCACTCTCGATTATTCGGCTGTTTTGTGCTTTTTTTAAAAACTCTTTCGTTGCCTTCGGTGTTATTTTCCCGTCAAGTTCGAAAATACCTATAATATCTTCTTTTCTTACATTTATATCTGAACCTATGTGAAGATACATTTTATTTTACGTTATTCATCGGCATTACATAGAATATGTAATCAACAATTTTTTCTTCACCGCTGTCTCCGCTTGTAATTCTCATACCCATGGTTGGCCCGCTGAGACTGATTTTAAGAGTTTTCGTTTCTTCACAAACTCTCAAAATGCTCATTATGTAACGGCAGTTGTACTTGAATAACATATCGTTTTCAAGATTTTCCGTTGCTATCGGTAATACGTCATGAATACTACCGTTTGCTGAGTTTGATGAAATCTCCATCTCATTTTTCTTATAATTTATAATAAGAGAATTTTTGGATTTTCCTCCGAGTTTGTCCTCGGTTACAATGGATGCTCTTTCAACGGAATACTTTAAATCACTGCAGTTAACATACACGTGCGTGTTATTCGGTATTGCGAGTATTTTATCATAATTGAAATAATCATCATCAATAAGACGTGAAAAATACAGATAATTTCCTATTTGAAATATAACATGCTTTCTTGCAACCGATATTTCCATTTCATCTTCGCTGTCTTTTACACTCTTTAAAATTTCACTGAGAATTTTCGCCGGAATAATAAATTTATTATCTTCACATCCTCCTTCGGCTTCATACTCGGCAACGGCAAGCATATTTCTGTCACATCCAACAGTTCTTATTCTGCCGTTTTCCATTTTGAACAGTACACCGGAAAAGGATTTTCCAAAATCAGCCTGTGATGTTGCGAAGATAGTCTTATTTACAAGGTCTCTGAAAACATACTGCGGAATAACATAATTTTTATCTCCCGAAAGAAGAGGAAGAGCTGGATAGTTTTCTCCGCTTGCAGCTCCTATTTCAAAAGATACAGTACCGCTGTATATTTTTGCTCTCATTCTTTCATCTATTTCTATATTGATTATTTCCTCGGGCATACATCTTACAATCTGAAGAATATTCTGACTGTTTACTGCAAAGCATACGGGAGAATCGGAATTACAATCAACATATGTGCGAAGTCCTTTTTCGGTATCGTAAGCTGTAATTCTGCATTTATTGTCTATATCCGAAGGATATTCAAACAATACACATTCCAATATGTAATTTGTGTTTTTATTCGGTGCAATTGCAGCCGCGGGAATAAGAGCAGATAAAAGTTCGTCTTTCTTGAATACTATTTTCATAACAGTCTCCTTTTAAACCGTAGAATAATTTATTATGTATGTATTTTATTATATTATTAATAAGATAGTAGAAGTAGAACACGTAGATTTGTAGAAAAACAGTGTTTTGACCTTTGAAATAAAGGAATATCTTCTTTTTTGAAATGTAGATTATACAAAGAAAAAGTGTAGAAAAAAATTTGAAAATTCATATTCAAACCATTATTTTAAGAAAAAACATCTCAAAAGAAGTTTTCTTAAAGTTTTCTTCTTAATCTTTCTGTAGAAAACCGAATTTAAAGAAAATATAGATTTTCTACTTTTAAGAAGAATAAAAGAAACAGCTGAATACTTTGAAATCAGAGTTAAGGTTTATTCGAAAAGTTTTCTAAATAATCTAAAGACACCTGAGAGTGTTGACAGAAGGAAAAAAACTGCGGAAAAAGAAGTTTTCTACCTCTTTTCTACTGTATTTTCTAAAATAAATAAAACGTTTTAGAAAAGTATGTTCAAAACCGATTAGTTTCGTATTTCTTTAAGTATTTCTTCGATTTTACGAGGCAAATAAGGGTCTTCCTCAATTCTTTTTTTGACTGCCTCTATATTTGAATAAACAGTGGGATGTTTTCTGTCAAACATAACGGCAATATCGGAAAGAGTTTTTCCCGTTTGATTTTTTATAAGATACATTGCAAGGTTTCTTGCGTCTTTAATATCCTTCTCTCTGCTTTTACCTAAAATGTCGTTTATAGAAATATTATAAGAAAATGCTGTTTTTTCTATTATAATATTGATTTTTTCATCGTCGCTGAGTTCGTTTTTAATGAATTCGAAAGCGGTTTTTTCAACATCTTTGAAGGTAATACTCTGTTTTGTAA
>CAZCSZ010000132.1:0-4286 GCA_964501305.1 uncultured Ruminococcus sp. | reverse complement strand
CTGCAGTTGCCGACCCGCCCGTTATGATTATGGACGAGGCAACTTCGTCAATAGACACAAGAACCGAAGCTTTGGTTCAAAAAGGCATGGATAAGCTCATGGAGGGCAGAACGGTGTTTGTTATTGCCCACCGTCTGTCAACGGTAATGGATTCCGATGTCATAATGGTTCTTGACCACGGCAGAATTATCGAAAGAGGCAGCCATGAAAAGCTTATTGAAGAAAAGGGCACTTATTATCAGCTCTATACAGGCGCTTTCGAGCTTGAATGATGAATAGTACCGTGAATGAAGAAATAAGGGACAGGCTTTTTCAAAAGCAAGACCTCAAATACCGTGAGTTTCACTCGAAGCTTGTCCCCACACTTGACAAAGAAAGAATAATCGGTGTAAGGCAACCCGATATTAAAAAGCTTGCCGTCGAGTATTCGAAAAGGGACGGCATTAAGACGTTTCTCTGCTCTTTGCCGCATAAGTATTACGAAGAAAACAATCTTCACGGCTGTATCATTTCAATGTGTCGCAATACCGATGAGGCACTGTTGCTTACCGATGCTTTTCTTCCTTTTGTTGACAACTGGGCAACATGTGATCTTTTGTCACTGAAAGTGCCGAAGAATGACAAAGAAAAACTTCGTATCGCCGCTGAAAAGTGGCTTTTGTCGAAAAAAACTTATACTGTCCGTTTCGGAATAAAGGTGCTTATGGACAGCTTTCTCGATGAGGACTTCGACCTGAAATATCCCGAAGCGATATCGTCCCTGAAGAGCGGGGATTATTATATCGACATGATGGTGGCATGGTATTTTGCGACGGCTCTTGCAAAGCGTCGGGATAGTATTATACCGTTCATAACCGACGGAAAACTTGGAAAAGTGCGCAATAACAGGACGATTCAAAAAGCTGTCGAAAGCAACAGAATAGATGGCGAAACAAAGGATTTTTTGAGGAAATATAAAATCAAATAACATTTTCGGCGGGATATTGCTCGGTTTAGGCTGCTTTTGCGGTAAAATGCGAAATTATTCCGCTTTTCTGTTGATAAAATTCGAATACGGTGATATAATTAAAATGCAGTATAATTAGCAGCCACCAAAGGAGAAGACAAAATGGCAGTTGTAGCTTTAAAATGTCCGTCGTGCAACGGAGATATTGAATTTGACGATTCGAGAGAATTCGGCTTTTGTTCTTTTTGCGGAACAAAGGTCATGATTCAGGAAGAAATTCAAAAAATCAAGGTTATTCACACGGGCAGTGTTGTTGTAGACGATTCTGGCAAGGCGGCAAATTATCTTGCGCTTGCCTCTTCGGCTCTTAAGAACGGGAATTACGGGGAGGCATATGATTATTATACGAAAGTGCTTGAACTGGACATGAAGGTTTACCAAGCGATATTCGGAAAAGGACTCAGTGCAGCTTACATGTCAACGTCTCAAAATCCGCGTATTAACGAACTGTTTAATGCGCTTGAGGACGTTAAAGACATTGTCGGATTAAACGCCGAGGGAATACCGCTCAGATTTGAAATGCAGACACGTGTATTTGATTGCGCTTTCGGTTTCTACGGCAAATGCAACTCCGATGAATACACAAGCCCCGAGGAGGCAAAAGCTCACTTCGACGGAACGGAACGTGCTTTGGCTCTCACCGTATATGCACTTAATATGCTCGACAACGCCGCTTTGGCAACCGACATAAAGTATGAGAATTACTACAGACAGATAATAGACAGCGCACTCGAAATGTGCAAAAAATCTGCAAAAAGCATTTCGTACCGTGTCGGCTTTGAAGCGGTATACGACAAGAACGGGAACGTGAGGTCATCTCCGGTATATAAGAAGCTCTCGTGTCCGTACGATAAGGAAATACGCGAATATGCGCAGGCGATGAAGAATACATATAACAATCTCCCCTCGACCTTGGCGCAGATTGCCGAATACGATAACACAGCAGTGAACTTGCAGAATAATATAGCAGATTATAACAATTCTCTTGCGGCATATTTTTTTGCTAACCCCGATGACGAGAAAACATACAGACATTCGGGACTTTTCGGATCAAAGAAAAAGAGAGCCGCAATCGAGGCGAAGTTTTCCAATGAACTTCTTGCTAAAAAGGAAACTTCGGAAATGAGCGAAAAAAGGCTTTCGGAGCTTGCCAAAATCAGGAAACAGTTCATAGCGGCGAATATAAAAAAATAACCAAGGGAGTTTGACGGGTTGTCAAAACCGATTTAACCGGAGCAAACGGAGGAGGCATATGGATTTCGGGAATATTGCCGTTCTCGCTCCCATGGCGGGCGCAACGGATTCTTCAATGCGCCGCCTGTGCGCCGGTCTCGGGGCGGACCTTTGCGTATCCGAGATGGTGTCGGCAAAGGCGATGTGTTACAGAGACAAAAAGACGGGGACACTGGCGCATATTTCAAGGGGCGAAGGGCCTGTTGCAATTCAACTGTTCGGTCATGAACCCGATGTCATGGCAAATGCCGCGGCAATGATAGCGGAGGGCAGTTTTGAAGGCTGCTCTTTTGCCGAGGCGCCCGTGGCGGTGGATATAAATATGGGCTGTCCCGTCAAAAAAGTCGTGTCGTCAAATGACGGATGTGCTCTTATGAGAGACCCTTATCTTGCAGGCAAAATTGTTTATGAATGTGTGAAGGCACTTGAAAAATACAGAATGCCCGTTACTGTAAAAATCCGTGCGGGTTGGGACAAAAACAGCATTAATGCGCCGGAATTTGCAAAGGCAATCGAAGCAAACGGTGCCGCCGCAATTGCCGTCCACGCAAGGACAAGGGAACAGATGTATTCGGGAGAAGCGGACATTTCCGTAATAAGAGAGGTTAAGGCGGCTGTGCGGAACATACCCGTTATCGGAAACGGTGATATAAAGAGCGCGGCAGATGCCGTTAAAATGACCGAGGAGAGCGGATGTGATTCCGTCATGATAGGACGCGCGGCACTCGGAAATCCGTGGATTTTTTCGGAAATATCGTTTGCGAAGAAGGGAATTCCTTATACTTATCCAAGCAGAGACGAAATCATTAATACTGCTCTCAATCTTGTAAAAAGCATAACCGAAGAAAAAGGGGAATATGTCGGCATCAGAGAAGCAAGAGGCAGAGCGGCATATTTTATTAAAGGTCTTCGGGGGAGTGCTGTCATGCGTGACAGAATCAACCGTGCCGAAACTTTTGAAGAAATTAAGCAAATATTACAGCCGTAAACGGCTGATGCGGAGGATTTGAATTATGAAAAACCGAGTTTGTAAATCATTGTTAAAAAGAACGGCACTGCTTTTGGCTGCCGTTATTACCGTACTGTCGCTTTTAGCTCTTGCATCGTGCTCCAAAGACACGGAAAATACAGATGTGCCCGACGGTATGGTCAATATAGCCTCGGATGACTCGTACTATTCTTTTTACGTGCCGACAACATGGAAATACACCGAAGGACAGAATACACCGAGTGCATATTACGCAAACAACGACGCATCCAACGTCAGTCTCATGTCGTTTTCCGTTGAACATTCCGATTACACTGTCGGGGATTGGTGGGAAAGTTTTGTCGCTGACTTTGAGAGCGTCTATGAAGGATTTGAAATAATATCCGATGAAGAAACAGTGCTTGACGGTGTTGCGGCGGTGAAAAAGGTATTCAAAGGAACACTCAGCGGTACCGAGTATCAGTTTATGCAGGTTGCGGCTATGAAAAAAGAGTCTTTAAGTGCGCCTCAGGTTGTTGTTTTCACATATACCTCCGTGCCGAGCACATTCGATTCACACAACGACGATGTTGCCAAAATGCTCGAAAACTTTAAGTTTAACTGAGGAAACAAATGATTTATTTTGATAACAGTGCAACGACAAAGCCGTGCAGGCAGGCAGTCGATGCCGTAAACCGTGCGCTTGAGGAGTGTTGGGGAAATCCTTCGTCATCTCACAGAATGGGACTTGACGCCCATGCGATAATGGAAAAGTCATCAAGAGATATTGCCGCAACGCTCGGAATTAAAAGAGAGAGTGACGGCATGGCGATTTTCACCTCCGGTGGAACCGAGGCCAACAATCTTGCGCTTTTCGGAGTTGCTCTTGCGAAGAAAAGAACGCCGAAAAACGGCAGGTTGGGCAGTATAATAATATCCGACGGAGAACATGCTTCGGTGGATGTTGCCGCCGCACGGCTTTCCGATATCGGTTTCGAAATAATAAAGATACCGACGAAAAACGGCAGGCTTGACATCGAGTTTTTGGAAAACAACATGCCGAATGACGTTGTGGCGGCA
>CAZCSZ010000131.1:0-4303 GCA_964501305.1 uncultured Ruminococcus sp. | reverse complement strand
TTCTTATAGCGGGAGACAGCGAAAACGAACGTTTTGCGAAGACATATTGCCGTCTTTGCGAGGCGGCAAATTTATATTGCACCATCGAAGGTTCGGTCAACAAAATAAAAATCGGAGCCGAATTTACCGAGGTCGATGTCAGAAATTCAGCAAGATGCAAACTCGGCAGTGAAGAATGGCTCGATACATTTTATAAGAAATAACGGAGATTATTATGGACAAAAACACTATACTTGAACTATTGAGAACGGCAAAGGAAGCCAAAAATTCTGCGCGCGGAGATACAGCACCCGGAAACACATTTCTCTTGGAAGACGACAGAGTGCTTTGCTGCGAAAGAGAGCTTGGCGAAAGCAGATATCCTTACAGTGAGGACGGTCTTGTCGTATGGCTTCACACAACAGGTTTTATCAATGCATGTGAAAGCAAATTCACGATTTTCAAAACATCGAGTTTCGGAGAAGAAAGCCCCGTTATGTTCTTCGGCGGTCTTAAAATGCCGTCGGGCGATTATTTTCCGATATCTGTGACGGGTGCGGGAAAACAGCTTTTTGAAAGTGATGTATCCCGATATATTATTTACTCACCGAAATACGCTTACTGCCTTGCCGACACAAAGGATGTCGTATTTGCGCTCCGTGTTTTCGTAAGCAAAGACAAACGCATAAGGTTTGACCTTTCGGCAATCAACAAAACCGACGCTCCGAAAGAAATATACCTTTCAACATTCATGGAGGCTATTCTGCGTTTTGAAGAATACGAGACGTTTTGGCAGAGAATGACGAAATTCGGGAAACACGTCGGGGACGGAAAGTTTATACTGAAGAGCCGTAACGGCGCCGACGATATTCTCGCAGTGAACAGAACAGCTGAAATACCGTCGACAAGCGGCGAATACCGCACTGCATCAAGAGGAGATTTTCTCGGCATGAGCGGAATTACGGCATCAAATGCACTTTCTCTCAAAAAAGGAAAAATGGAGAAAGAACATTCAAATGTTACGACAACAGACCTTCCCGTTGCCGCCGAAATAGTCAGAACAACTCTTGAGCCCAAAGGTACCGCACTCATTCGCTACAGCCTGTCAATATGCCATGACGAAGAAAAAGCGTTTGAAATACTCAATACGCCGATTGATACGGAAAGCGAAGAAATACAACTTCTTCAATCCGAAATCAAAGAAATTACAGACCTTAATAATCTCAGTATTGCTTTTGAAAATTGGAAAGACGGCAAAGTGAATGCCTCTGCTTTCAATAAATTCCTTCGCTGTGTACAAAAGCAAACTTCTTTCTGCGCTCACGGAAAAAACTATGCGGGGTCATATCTCGGTATACGCGATGTTTTTCAACAGCTCGAAGGCGCACTTATGTGGCAGAGAGAGCTTTCAAAAGAGAAGATGCTTGTTGCCCTTAACAATATTCTTACAACAGGCAGACCGCCGAGAATGTTCTCGTGTCCCGAAAAGGACGATGCTCCCGTTCCCGTATGCCTTGAAAAATATATAGACCAAGGCGTATGGATTATTTCCACGTTCTATACTTATCTTGCCTACACGGGAGACTTCGAAGTGCTGAATGAAGAGTGCGGATATATAGATGCACCCGACGAAGCGTGGATTGATGCACACAGAACAGGTGAGCGTACAACGGTGCTTGAACATCTTATCAGAATTACAAATTTCCTTTTGTCGAATATCGATACCGAGTATACGGATTGTTTAAAAGTTCTCTTTGGAGACTGGAACGATGCCGTTGACGGTCTCGGAAAGACAGACGACAAAGACAGACAGTTCGGCACAGGCGTTACCGTAATGGCAACACTTCAGTTCAGACAGAACCTTGACGAAATGGTTCAAATACTTGAGAAAGTCGGAGGGTACGGCAACGAAATCGCAAAGTACAAAGAAGCCGCATCGAAAATAGATTGCGGTCTTATGAAGTATGCCGTTGACGAAAAGGACGGAAAAAGGCGAATAGTACACGGCTGGGGCGATAAAGTATCGTATAAAGTCGGTTCTTTCAACGACCCCGACGGGAACGAAAGATACAGTCTTACACCGAATGCGTTCTGGGCTATAACGGGCTTTATCGAAAAAGACCCGTCTCTTAAAAGTTCGATTATGGACTGCATTAATGCCGTATCGTCAAAATACGGTCTCAAGACGTTTGATAAACCTTTCCAGCTCGGAACAAAGGGTGTCGGCAGAATAGAAAAAATCGTTCCCGGTACCTACGAAAATTCCTGTGCGTATGTACACGGAAGTCTTTTCGGCACAATGGCGCTCTTCGCACTCGGTGAAAGCCGCAGAGCATGGGAGGAGATTGAGAAATCAGTCGTAATCACTCACCCCAATGCAACGAAAACTTCATTTGTAATGCCGAATTCCTACTGTGAGAACAGTGAGTACTGTATGGACGGAGAATCGCTCGGCGACTGGCATACAGGTTCCGGGTGCGTTCTTATCAAAGAAACCGTGCGCTGCGCTTTCGGCATTTCACCTGCATTCGACGGGCTTCACATCAATTTTCCTAAGTATTTCCCTGCCGAAAAGGGTAAAATAAAAATTAAAATAAGAGACACTCTTGTAAGTTTGGAATACGAGGACAAGCAAAGCGGAAAGCGTTCAATCAAAGTTGACGGTGTCTCTGGCTTTTCGGAGATTTATTCCGAACTTATGGATATACCCGTATTATTCATTCCCGCGGAATCGATGGGAAAAGCGGTCAATATCAAGATAACGGACTGACCTTCCGTGGCATCGGGAGTGTATGTCAGCTATTAAAAATATTTATAACTGATATTACAATTATAATCTTGACTTATAGCAGCAGGAGCAGTATAATAGCCGTGTTCCGTTGGGAACACGATTTAATAACAAGGAATGGTAAAGAAAATGAGACTTATCGGTACTGTATCGCGCGGAGTACGCGCTCCCATAATCAGAGAAGGCGACGACATTGCGAAAATCGTTGCAACAAGCGTTCTCGAAGCTGCAAAAAGCGAGAACATCGAAATACGTGACCGCGACGTAATTGCGGTAACCGAAGCTGTAGTTGCACGTGCTCAGGGCAACTATGCAACTATTGACGATATAGCCGCCGACGTAAAGTCGAAATATAAAAGCGGAACAGTCGGCGTTCTTTTCCCTATACTCAGTCGCAACCGTTTTGCAATTTGCCTTAAGGGTATTGCCAAAGGAGCAAAGAAAGTCGTCCTTATGCTCAGCTATCCCTCGGACGAAGTCGGAAACCATTTGATCGACCTTGACAGTCTTGACGAAAAAGGCATTAACCCCGGATGCGATATTCTCACCGAACAGCAATTCCGCGATAACTTCGGCATTGTAAAGCACCCTTTCACAGGCGTTGACTATATCGAATATTATAAAGGTCTTATTGAAGAAAACGGCGCCGAAGCGGAGGTTATACTCGCAAACGACCCGAGAAGCATCCTTTCATACACAGACAGCGTTCTTGTTTGCGATATTCACACAAGACAGAGAACAAAACGAATTCTCAAAGAGGCAGGTGCGGCAACTGTTTACGGTCTTGATGATATCCTCTCAAGCAGTGTAAACGGTTCGGGATTCAATTCGGAATACGGCCTTTACGGAACCAATAAAGCTACAGAAGAAACCGTAAAACTCTTCCCCAGAGACTGCAAAGCAGTTGTCGACGAAATTCAAGCTATAGTAGAAAAGGAAAGCGGCAAGCACGTTGAAGTTATGGTATACGGCGACGGCGCATTCAAAGACCCTGTCGGAAAGATATGGGAACTTGCAGACCCTGTTGTATCCCCCGCCTACACAGACGGACTTGTCGGACAGCCTAACGAACTCAAACTCAAATATCTTGCCGATAACGATTTCGCTGACCTTTCGGGTGAGGCGCTCAAGGCGGCTATTTCCGAGAGAATTAAGACGAAGGATGCAAACCTTGTCGGTAAAATGGCATCGGAAGGTACAACTCCCCGCCGTCTCACAGACCTTATAGGTTCTCTTTGCGACCTTACAAGCGGAAGCGGAGACAAGGGTACTCCGATAGTATGGATTCAGGGCTACTTTGACAACTATACAGCAGAAAAATAAAACGCTGTCGGCTCATCTTTTCGCCGATTGCACAGCCGAATAATTAAAGCAAAAGCCCCGCCTTAGTGCGGGGCTTTTGGCTGCCTGCCTTTTATATTGCCGAAATATCGGCTGTGCGGACTATCGGCTTTTAACAAGTGCGGATTCAACGAGCATAGTAATAATCTCACTGTATGTTTTTCCTGTATTAATAAAGAGCTTGGGATACATGCT
>CAZCSZ010000130.1:0-4306 GCA_964501305.1 uncultured Ruminococcus sp. | reverse complement strand
GGATATAAGAGAATTACTCAAAATAACCGAAGTTGCCGGAAGGCTCAAAGATACCACAAGACACTGTTATACTCCCGGCGGAAGGAAAGAAAGTGTTGCGGAGCATACTTTCAGAATATCGCTTATGGCTTATTTTATAAAAGACGAGTTTCCAAATGCCGACATTGACAAGGTAATAAGAATGTGCCTTATTCACGACCTCGGAGAAGCATTCACGGGAGATATTCCGTCGTTCAACAAAACGGACACCGACGAAAAGCGAGAAGAAAAGCTGCTGTTCGATTGGGTCAAATCACTGCCTGCGCCTTATTCCTCGGAAATGGCGAAATTGTACCGTGAAATGTCAGCTCTTGAAACACTTGAAGCCAAAATATACAAAGCGCTTGATGCAACGGAGGCTGTTATATCGCATAACGAGTCAAGTCTTTCGACCTGGAGCGAGAATGAATATACGCTTAACCTTGTCTACGGAACCGACAAGACCGCATTTTCAAAGTACCTTTCCGATTTCAGAGCACTTCTGAAGGAAGAAACGGAAAAGAAGATTTCAAATCCGTAAACATCAAAGCTGTTAAAAACCGATGGGGACGCCCATCGGTTTTTCCGTTTTATTCGGTTGCTTCGCTTTCAAAGCCGCTCTTCTCGGAGATTATATACCTCGGTCTGCCTTTGATTTCCTCATATATTTTAGATATATAATATCCTATTATACCTAGACTTATCATAGTTGCACTTCCAGAAAAGAGCTGGATCAGTATTACGGTGGTAAATCCTTCAACCGCAACGCCACTCAGTTTCTGAACGAGAGTTATAATTCCGAGTACTACGGTTATAACAAACATTATAACTCCAAGCGCTGTCACAAGCTGCATCGGTGCCGTTGAAAACGACGTTATGTTTCCGAGAGCATATTTTATAAGTGAAAAAGTTGTCCATTTTGTTTTTCCCGCAACACGTTCTCTGACATCGAACTTGACATGAGCCGTTTTGAATCCGACCCATGACGACATTGCGCGGAAAAAGGCATTCTTTTCCCTCATATTCACAAGCACATTAACCGCTTTTCTGTCAAGAAGTTTGAAATCCGAAGCATTTGACATATCAAAGCCGCAAGCAGCGCTTATCACTGAATAAAAACACTTCGCCGCTATTGAATACGCTTTTTTCTCCGCTCCTCGGTTTTCTTTTTGTCCCTCGACTATTTCATATCCCGACTCCCACAGCCGATACATTTCCACAAGCTTTTCCGGCGGGTGCTGAAGGTCGCAATCGATAACTGCACAACAGTCACCGTGCGATTCAGTCAGCCCAGCAAGCACAGCCGCTTCCTTACCGAAGTTTCTCGAAAAGTGTATTCCCCGAACATATTCGTATTTCTCACACAGTCCTTCGATTATTTCCCATGTCAAGTCGTTCGATCCGTCATCGACAAACAGCAATTCACACTCGATTTCGGCGTTCTTCAGTATATTTCCTATAACCGACGCTGCCGTTTCCACCGTTGATTCTTCGTTATATGAGGGTATTATTACAGAAAGCATCTTTCTCTCCTTTCTCTCAAAGGACAAAGCCTATATTCCCATAATCCTTGCCGCTTTTAAAATCGCAGTTTGCGTTTTCGCATCTGTTATTTTGCCGTCCATAACCTCGCCGACAAGCTCCGAAAGCGGCCTTTTCTCCACCTTTAAAAATTCATCCTTGTCAAGTTGCTGTTTTCCGAAGTGAAGTCCTCTTGCAAGATACATGGTTATTCTTTCGTCGCTGTATGCCGCCGCAGGGTAAAATACACCCATGTCGGTCCAACTGTCTGCTACAATACCCGTTTCTTCAAGCAGTTCTCGCTTTGCGGCGTTAAGTCTGTCCTCGCTCTTACCGTCAAGTTTTCCTGCCGGTATTTCACTTATAACTCTGCCGACGGGATATCTGAATTGTCTCTCGATTATAACTTCTCCGTTGTCTGTAACGGGAATAATACATACAGCTCCCACATGACGGATAATTTCTCTTGTCGCCTCGCTGCCGTCGGGCAATCTCACCGTATCGACAAGCACATGGAGTATATGCCCCTTGAATATTTCCCTTGAAGATATTCCGACCTCACTCAGTCCGTCATTTGCCGCCTTGATTTCATCTTTCATGCTTTATCCCCCCCGTTTTTCTATGCATATATTATACTTCGGACAATCGGAATAGTCAAGCGAAAAAGCGCATTTGAACACGTCGAATAAGGAATAAACTTCTTTACAAACGGGTAATTATGTGCTACAATTTTATATATAGCCGAAAGGGGGTAACACGATGATAAAAACGGTCACTGTTGACAGTATCGAAAAAGTCATGGAGCTTATTTCATACCAGGAATGGAGCGACGACATCGGCAGGATGAGAGGTTCGTATTTCTTCAGAGGCATGCCCGACGCAAGATTTAATCTCACAACAAGTCTGAGAATGAACTGCAAACAGCTTCACCGACAGCTTGAACCCGCAATCCTCAGAAATTTCACGAAGTACGCAAGTATAGAAGACCCGACTATGTCCACCTCCGTTTGGAAACAGATGATGATAGGACAGCACCACGGTCTGCCCACAAGACTTCTTGACTGGACACACTCTCCTCTTATTGCACTTCACTTCGCCAACTCCGAAACCAATTTCGACAAACTCTCAAAAAGGGATTCCGTAGTTTGGCGTTTTGACATGAGAGATTCGAACAAAAACCTGCCCGAAAAATACAAGAAGGCCTTGGAAAAAGAATCTGCCTTCGTGTTCACCGTTGACTCGCTGACGTCGCTTGTTGACAGCTTGGAGCAGTACGATAACGATATGACAAATACCTCTCTTGTCAACATTGAGCCTCCCTCGTTGGACCAACGCATTATAAATCAGTATTCATTCTTCTCGATTATACCCGCCGGCATGGAAAATATCGAAGAGTACTTCGATAAATACACCGAAAAAACGGTACGTTACATTATAAAGAAAGAAATCAGATGGGATATAAGAGATATGCTTGACCGTTTCAATGTCAGCGAAAGAACTATCTATCCCGGACTTGACGGGCTATCCCGCGCTCTTGCAAGACACTACTTTGTAAAATAAACAGAAAAGAGTTTTAAAATGAAAGTCGTATTAAACCACCTCACAAAAAAATTTCCTAACAGAGACAGGAAAATCAAAAGCGAAGTTGTCGCCGTATCCGATTTCGATTTTGAAATCCCCGACGGCAAGCTTGTCGGGCTTCTCGGCCCTTCCGGCTGCGGTAAAAGCACGGCCCTTAACCTAATAAGCGGTCTTGAAAAGCCGACAGAAGGAAAAATATTCTTCGGGGACGATGACGTAACAGAGCTTCCGCCAGAAAACAGAGGCATAGGCTTCGTGTTTCAGAATTACGCGCTGTATCCGCATTTAACGGCAAGACAGAATATTATTTTTCCTCTGCAGAACCTCAAAGGAAAGGACAAACTTTCAAAAAAGGAAATGGAGGAAAAGGTGACCGAGGCCGCAAAGCTCGTCCAGATAGACAGCCTTCTTGAGAGAAAACCCTCGGAGCTTTCCGGCGGCCAGCAGCAAAGAGTTGCAATAGCGAGGGCACTTGTCAAACGCCCACGTGTATTTCTTCTCGATGAGCCGCTTTCAAACCTCGACGCAAGGCTGAGACTTCAAACGAGAGAGGAAATCAAGAGAATACAGAGAGAAACGGGAATTACAACCGTTTTTGTTACTCACGACCAAGACGAAGCTATGAGCATTTCCGATATAATCATAGTAATGAAAGAAGGCACCGTACAGCAAATAGGCAAACCGCAGGATGTTTACGATGACCCCGTAAACTTCTTTGTAGCTAAATTTTTAGGCACTCCCCCGATAAATGTATTCAATGCGAAACTGTCGGGCGGCATGCTGTGTATCGGTGACGACCGTGTTCTCAAAACGGGTCTCAATGACGAAAAAGATGTCTTCGCCGCAATACGCCCCGAAGGTTTTATTCCCGACGAAAGCGGTTCTTTCAAAGCAAGACTCCGCGGGGTGGAAGTCATGGGGCGCGACGTCAGTGTCGTTTCGGCTCATCCGTGCAGTGTAGAAGGCACTGTAAGATCTATTATCAGTTCGGAAACATCAATTGACACGTCAAAAGAATACATAAGTTTCTCCCTCAAACCCTCAAAAGTATTTGCGTTTGACAAAGAAACAGGTTGTCGCATTTATTTTGACTCGTCTGACAACGGGGGCGCAAGATGAAGAAGAACAACTTAAAAGGATGGCTCTATCTGCTTCCCGCCGTTGCCTTTCTGGGACTGTTTATGGT
>CAZCSZ010000129.1:1902-4309 GCA_964501305.1 uncultured Ruminococcus sp. | reverse complement strand
CTTATAATATAATCTATAAGGAGGGCTCCCATTTGATTGCCTGTTATGCATCGAAATTCGCCTGTACGGTCACGTGCCATTACGCCGACTCGGTCGGCATCGGGGTCGGTTGCTATAATCAAATCACTGTTTTCACGCAGTGCGACTTTTATGCCTTCATCGAAGGCTGCGGGGAATTCGGGATTGGGATATTTTACAGTCGGAAATTCCCCATTGGGTTCCATCTGACTTTCAACGTGATAAAGCTTTTTTAGTCCTGCCCGTTTCAGCACTTCGGGAACAAGCCTCGTTCCCGCGCCGTGGAGCGGCGTGTATACGATTTTAAGCTCATCGGCGACATTTGCGATAGCATCGGTGTTGACAGACTGGCAAAGCACGTTTTCAATATACTTCTCATCAAAATCACGACCGAGCATTTCGATGAGTTCTTCCCGTGCTTCACCCGGAGTCGGAACGTCATCGAAAATATCAAGTTTTCTCATAGCTTCGGATACCATCTTTGCGTTTTCGGGTGAAAGCTGTGCTCCGTCCTCGAAATACGCCTTATATCCGTTGTACTTCTTCGGATTGTGAGATGCCGTAATATTAATTCCAACAACGCATCGAAGCTCCCTTACGGCAAACGAAAGGACAGGAGTGGGTCTCAACTCCGAAAACAGATATACCTTTATTCCTTTTGCCGACAGAACCTCGGCGGCTCTTCTTGCAAACGCTTCGGAATTAATTCTGCTGTCATAAGCAATTACAGCCCCTCTTGGCTTTGCATCGTCACCCATTTTCGAAATAAGCGCGGCAAGCCCCGTTGTAGCATACGCAACGGTGTATATATTCATAATGCGGTGCCGACACCCATTTCAGCACGAAGCCCCGCTGTTCCGAAATTCATGAAATCGGAAAAACGTGTCTTGAGCGATACTTCGTCAAGCGCTCTTATTTCCTGCTTGAAGCTGTCGGCAACCTTATTGCTCAAGAGCCATTTTTCAACCTGTATCCTATAACTTTCCATAAAAATCTCCATACTGTCAGTCAAACTGTTTTACCGATACTTCTCCTGATGAAAGCGACATTATTTCGCCGTCTGTTTTTCTGACGGCCAATGCCCCGTCGCTTGCAACTCCCAGAACTTCAAACCTTTCGTGCCCTTCGTTCACCGTTACGGTCTTTCCTTTGAGCATCATTCTCTTTTCGTACTCGGCAATGACCGCGGATGCGCCCTCTTTAGTATTTACTTCGGATAGCCTCTCGTATTCCGTTACAATGCCGAAAATAAGCGCACAGCGGTCAATTTCTTCACTTAGAAAACAGTCAAGCGCAGTTGCCGTTTCTTTGATGCTTTCGGGTAAATCGGAAACCGATAAGTTAATACCGACTCCCATCACCGCACG
The DNA here is from genome assembly GCA_964501305.1 of uncultured Ruminococcus sp. Classification (GTDB taxonomy): domain Bacteria; phylum Bacillota; class Clostridia; order Oscillospirales; family CAG-272; genus RUG14199. The sequence continues at coordinate 2,924 of CAZCSZ010000129.1, read as the reverse complement.
TTTTCCGTCACCGACTGCCTTTGCAAGTATCCCGCAGACTTTTTTTCCATCAAGCAGGATATCGTTGACCCATTTGATTTGAGGAACCGGTCCGAGCTTTTCGAGCGCACGTGACACCGCCACCCCGCATATTACGGTCGACAGTCCGTATTCAACGTCTCCGACGCAGAAGCTGAAGTAAATGCCGCCTTTCGGAGACAGGAAACTCTTCCCGTGCCGTCCTCTGCCGTCGCTTTGGCTTTCGGCAATAATAATATCTCCTACAGCGTACGTTCCCGCTTCGATTCCTTCGGCAAGGTCAATGTTGGTTGAACCCGTTTCGCTTTTGACAGTTACTTTTCTGCCGTCGCCGAACAGCCCCGAAAGATACGAAATATCATATTCCATTCCGAATTAAAGAAGCCCTAAAATGTCGTAGCTTTCGGAAAGGAATTCCGACAGTTCCCCTGCCGTCAAAGTTCTCTGTCCTATAAGGCAGAGCCCGTAAATATGCTTTGCGATCTTGCGGTTTTTATCCGCATCTTCTTCGCTTGCAAGTTTCTTTATAAGCACATTGTCGGAGTTGAGAATAAGCGTTGCCTCCGTCGGGAAGGATACGGAATCCCTTTCACCCGACGCAGTATATAGTTTCATCATATCTTCCATTCTTCTTGACTGCTCACTTATATTCAGAACAGCGGGAACGGATTCATCCTTGAACTTTTCGAATGCGATTTTTGTCTGTTCGGGCACGACGGTTTTAAACAGTTCGGATACAGCTTCTATTTCTTCTCCGTCGCCCGCTTTGAGAGCATCGGCAACTTCGGAGTCGACTCTCCTGAAACTTACACCGTTTTCGTTCATTTCGACCGTATTGATAAACTGAGTATCCACAAATTTGTCAAGCAGAACTACTTTGATTCCCTCTTTTTCAAGCATTGAAATATATGATGCCTGCTTTGCTTTGTCGGTAGCATAGTAAACTATGTTCTCGTGTTTTTCTTTTGCCGTTTCCAGGTATTCCGAAAGCGTAACATTTGTAC
>CAZCSZ010000129.1:0-1892 GCA_964501305.1 uncultured Ruminococcus sp. | reverse complement strand
AACAGAACGGAGCCTTTGATTCGGTCATAGAATTTTCTGTCACGTATACAGCCGTACTCCGCAAATGTCTTGATATCCTGCCATGTTTTCTCGTATGTTTCCCTCTCGGTCGCAAACATACCGTTTAATTTGTCAGCCACCTTTTTGATTATATGATTGGATATCTTGGTAACATAACCACTGTTCTGAAGATAACTTCTCGACACATTAAGCGGAAGCTCGGGACAGTCAAGCACGCCCCTCAGCATAAGAAAATATTCCGGTATTACTTCCTTTATGTTATCGGACACAAATACTTGATTATAATAGAGTTTAACCTGACCTTCGAGGTTTTCAAATTCACTCGTTATCTTCGGAAAATACAGAATACCCTTGAAATTAAGCGGATAGTCCGCTTTTATATGAATCCAGAAAAGAGGTTCTCTGTAGTCGGCGAATACCTTAGTATAGAATGCTTTGTATTCTTCGTCGGTGCACTCCGAGGGATTCTTGAGCCAAAGCGGGTGCGTGTCATTTACGGGCTTTTCACTTTCGTCTTTGTGACTGCACTCTTCACTGTCGCAATCACATTCTTCGTGTTCGTGAGTTTCGCCGTCGTCAAAATAAATATCCACAGGCATAAAAGCACAGTATTTGTCGAGAATATCACGGAGAGCCGAGGCATCGAGAAACTCTTTGCCTTCGTCACTTATATGCATAACAACTGCAGTACCATGACTGTCAAACAGTTCTTCTGCGTCGTAATTATCTTCAATTTCGTAGTCACCCGCATCAACGCAGCTCCATTTTACGGCAGGAGTGCCCGTGTAGGATTTTGTTATTACATCGACTGAAGAGCTTACCATGAACGAAGAGTAAAATCCGAGACCGAAATGACCTATGATACCAGATGTATCTTCACTTGTACCCTCGTATTTCTCAATAAACTCAAGTGCTCCCGAAAGAGCTATTTGACAAATATACTTGCGAAGCTCGTCAATTGTCATACCTATGCCGTTATCGGTTACGGTAACAGTGCCGGCATCCTTGTCAAGAACAACAGTAACCTTAAAATTGCCGTCTTCGATGTTTTTGACCTCTCCGAGAGATATAAGTCTGCGAAGTTTGGTTACGGCATCGCAAGAATTGGACACGATTTCACGCAGAAATATCTCCTTGTCGGAATAGAGCCACTTTTTAATAATAGGAAATATATGAGCGGCCTCAACACTTATACCGCCGCATTCCTTCTTGATTTCTTCCATATTTTCATTTACCTCCGATTATCAAACTGATTATATAATTATACAACCGAAGAACTCATAAGTCAATAATCAAAAAGCAATAAACTTTTTTATTTTTCCTCTTGAAATGATGAATGAAGTGTGATATACTCTTTAAACAGCGGGAGGGCGTAAGAATGGAAACAGGACTCAAGCATACAGAGGAAATGAATGTAACCGAAAACTGCACTGCGCGTTCAATGGGAAGCGGCACACTTGAAGTTTTCGCAACGCCCGCAATGGTAGCGCTTATGGAAAAAGCTTGTTATAACTGTGTTCAGCCGCATCTTGATGACGGCATTACAACAGTGGGCACTCTTTTGAATATAGAACACCTCTCGGCAACGCCCGTCGGCATGACAGTTAAAGCGGAATGCACTCTTACGGAAATCGACGGCAGAAAACTTGTTTTCGAAGTTGTTGCCTGTGACGAAAAAGGCATCATAGGTAAGGGGTTTCATGAAAGATTCACAGTCAAGGCCGACTCTTTTACCGCAAAAACCTATTCAAAACTCAACTGACAGAACCGCACAACCGTGCGCATCTGTCTCCGTAGCTCAGCAGGATAGAGCGTTCGCCTCCTAAGAATATGTTCGAGCATAAACCTTAGGGCAAAAAGCGGATGACATT
>CAZCSZ010000128.1:0-4326 GCA_964501305.1 uncultured Ruminococcus sp. | reverse complement strand
CGGATACACCGAAGGATACCCCAACTCATCTTCTTGAAAATCACGAACAGTACATAACGTCAGCGGGGAGGTTTCTTCGAAGGACAAGTCTTGACGAGCTACCGCAACTTTTTAACATAGTTGCGGGCGACATGGCTTTTGTCGGTCCGCGTCCCGCACTGTGGAACCAGTACGATCTTATTGCCGAACGAGACAAATACGGCGCTAACGGTATAAGACCCGGGCTTACCGGATGGGCACAAATCAACGGGCGTGATGAGCTTGAAATACCCGTGAAAGCACGTTTTGACGGTGAGTATACCGAGCGTTACTCGCTCTTTTTCGACATAAAATGCATTTTCAAAACCGCTATCGGTGTTATTAAACATGAGGGCGTAGTCGAAGGCGGTACGGGAGAGATGCACAGAAAAAACAAAGTCGGAAACGAGGCTGAAAAATGAAGTATGCCGTTATAACCAACCATTCTTATATGCTGTGGCGTTTCAGAAAAGAGCTTATAGCCGAACTTCTGAAATGCGGCGAGGTTACGGTGAGCACACCTTTTGTCGGGCACGAGGATGACCTTGAAAAAATCGGTTGCCGATGTACGGATGCCGACGTTGACAGAAGAGGCATTAATCCTATTAAAGATTTAAGACTTCTATTGTCCTATTTTTTCTTTCTCAAAAAAGAAAAGCCCGACTGTGTGATTACTTATTCGGTAAAGCCGAATATTTATGCGGGTTTTGCTTGCCGTGTTCTGAAAATACCCTATTTCACCAATGTGCAGGGGTTGGGTACGGCGTTCGAGAAACGGGTTATTTCATCTGTAGTTACCGTAATGTATCGCATAGCGCTTAAAAAGGCAAGAAAGGTTTTCTTTGAAAACGCAGACGACAGGGACAGCTTCGTAAACCGTCGCGTTATTAACGCTGAACGTACGGCGGTTTTATGCGGAGCGGGTGTCAATCTCGAAGAATATAAACTTCAGCCGTACCCAACCGAAGAAGACGGCGTTCATTTTCTCTATCTTGGTAGAATTATGAAGGAAAAAGGAGCTGACGAGTTTTTTGCTTCTTCGCTCCGTATGAAGGAAAAGTACGGCGACAGTGTCAAATTCGACGTCGTCGGTTTCTTTGAAGACGAATACAAGAGTACGGTCGAAGCTCTCGAAAGGAAAAACATCGTGAAATTTCACGGATTTCAAAGTGATCCGCTCCCGTATTATACAGCCGCTCACTGCGTGGTACTTCCAAGCTATCACGAAGGAATGAGCAACGTTCTCCTTGAAGGTGCATCGTGCGGCAGAGCACTTATTGCAAGTGATATTGCCGGTTGCCGTGAGGCTGTCCTTGACGGCGTTTCGGGATTTCTTTGCCGAAAGGCGGACAGTGACGATTTGTTCGAAAAGCTCGATGCCTTCATGAACCTCACCGGAGAGCAGAGAAAGAAGATGGGCAAAGAGGGTAGGCTCCTAATCGAAGGAAAGTTCGATAAAAGACAGGTTGTACGTACCGTGACTTCTTATATTTCGGAAAACCTGTGTTAGAGCTTGAAAGGCCGATACAATCCGATTCTGTTGCTTTTTAACTGTTAATTCGGAATTATTATCTTAAGTTTTTGTAAATTGACCGATTGACAGATAGACTTACGGAGAGTATAATGTTATTAATTAATTTTGAACAGATAGGATAGGTGACTGTGATGAAAAGAGCATATAATTTCTCCGCAGGTCCTTCAATGCTTCCCGTGCCCGTTCTCGAAAAAGCGGCAGGTGAAATGCTTGACTATGAGGGATGCGGAATGTCGGTAATGGAAATGAGCCATCGTTCACCCGTTTACGACAACATAATAAAGACAGCAGAGGCAAAGCTCCGCGAACTTATGAATATCCCCGATAATTACAAGGTTCTGTTTTTGCAGGGCGGCGCATCTACTCAGTTTGCCGCAGTCCCGCTTAACCTTATGAATAAAAACCGCAAGGCGGACTATATTCTTTCGGGTCAGTTCTCGACAAAAGCATATAAAGAAGCTCTAAAATACGGAGATGCGGTAGCTGTCGCTTCGTCAAAGGACGATAATTTCACGCATATTCCGATGACATCGAGAGAAACATTCCGTCCCGATGCGGATTACGTTCATGTTTGTTTTAACAATACGATTTACGGAACCAAATATCACGAAATACCCGATACGGGTGATATTCCTCTTGTTGCCGATATGTCAAGTTGCATTATATCCGAACCGATAGACGTTACGAAATTTGGACTTATTTACGCCGGCGCTCAAAAGAATATGGCACCTGCCGGACTTACTGTTGTAATCGTGCGCGAAGATCTCATCGGGAATGCAAGACTCGAAACTCCGACTATGCTTGACTATAAGGTGATGGCAGACGGAGAATCTATGTACAATACGCCGCCTTGCTATTGCATTTATATTGCAAAGCTTGTTTACGAGTGGATTCTCGGCATGGGCGGACTCTCCGAAATGAAGAAGAGAAACGAAACTAAAGCAAACCTCTTGTACGGATATCTTGACGGTCAAGATTATTATATAGCGCCTGTTGAAAAGGACAGCCGCTCTATGATGAATGTTACGTTTGTCACGGGAGATGCCGAGCTTGATAAGAAGTTCGCAAAGGAAGCTGCGGAAAACGGGCTTATGAATCTCAAGGGGCACAGAAGTGTCGGAGGAATGAGAGCTTCGATTTACAACGCTATGCCTTATGAAGGCGTTGAGGCTCTTATAAAATTCATGAAGAAATTCGCAGCTGAAAATCCGAAGAATTGATTACGGGAGTTTATAATGAAAACAGTTAAACTTTTAAACAAAATAGCGAAGGTCGGGCTTGACGAGTTCACATCGGACTACAGTATTTCCGCCGATATCGAATCCTCCGATGCCATAATGGTTCGTTCGGCGGGCATGCACGATATGGTGCTTGATGACGGACTTCTCGCAATTGCACGCTGCGGAGCGGGAGTTAACAATATTCCGCTTGAAAAGTGCGCAGAAAAAGGGATAGTTGTGTTCAATACACCGGGTGCAAATGCCAACGGTGTCAAGGAACTGACTATTGCCGCACTTCTTCTTGCATCACGTAATATTATAGGCGGTGTTCAGTGGGCCAATTTGCTTACTGAAAACGTAGCAAAATCGGTTGAAGCGGGTAAAAGTACTTATGCGGGCTGTGAGCTCCTCGGGAAAACACTCGGCGTAATAGGCCTCGGCGCAATAGGCGGCATGGTGGCTAATACGGCACGCCATCTCGGTATGAAAGTCCTCGGATGCGACCCTTATATTACGGTTGAAGCCGCATGGAGCCTGTCAAGAGATATCACTCAGGCAAAGACATATGAGGAAATTTACAAGAGCGCCGACTACATAACGTTACACGTTCCCGCAACTCCGACGACAAAGAATATGATTAATGCCGATACGCTCGCCATGATGAAGGACGGCGTCAAAATAATTAATCTTTCAAGAGCTGACCTCGTGTGTGCCGACGATATGAAGGCGGCAATCGCAAGCGGAAAGGTTTCCTGCTATGTAACCGATTTTCCCACAGAGGAAACTGTCGGATGCAAGGGAATTATTACAATTCCGCACCTCGGAGCATCAACGGGAGAGAGCGAGGACAATTGTGCTGTAATGGCGGCTCACGAGCTTATGGATTATCTTGAAAGAGGCAATATAATAAACAGCGTAAACTATCCGTCGGTTTCCATGCCGACTACACCGGGAGCAGTAAGGGTCGTAATTCTTCACAGAAATATACCCAATATGCTCTCCCACATATCAACTTCACTATCCGAACAGAATATCAACATAGAAAACCTCGCAAATCGCTCAAGAGGCGACTTTGCATGTACTCTTGTTGATGTTGAGGAAATATCAGACGAGATAATCGAGAAGATTGTCTCCATGGAAGGAATAATAAGAGTAATCAGAATCTAATACAGGAAGAGCCCCTCAAGAGGTACGAGGGGTTCTGCTTTTTTACGGCAGACAGCATTGAAGTGTGCCCGCCGCGGCAAACTAAGGTAAACTGAATTCACACATCCGACAGACCGAGCCGAGCCGAAAACTTTCTTAGCCAAACAGAGCGAACAACTCAGAACTTTTTTCTAAGGTTAAAGCAAAGGCAGAGCTTTCGTTCGGTTGTGATGCTTGTCTGCTCAAGAGCTTTAAACAAGTAAAAAAAGGCTTGCCACAGAGTAAAAGCTCTGTTGGCAAGCCGTCTTTTTGATAAAATAATTATCTCTTTGAGAACTGGGAAGCGCGACGTGCTGCCTTGAGTCCGTACTTCTTTCTTTCCTTCATTCTCGGGTCACGTGTCAGGAA
>CAZCSZ010000127.1:0-4383 GCA_964501305.1 uncultured Ruminococcus sp. | reverse complement strand
GTATGAAGAACTGTATTCCTTCATCGGACAAGGAAATATTGTAATCGAAATCCTGTCCGTCGTTGTGGTAGCCCCGATAGTTGAAGAACTCGTTTTCAGAGGCTTTATGTACAGAACTCTCAGAAAAACAACACCTGTTTGGTTTTCGGCGATTGTCGTGTCCGTTCTTTTCGGAATAGCCCACGGGAATGAAATATCGTTCGTATATACCGTCCTTCTCGGGCTGTTGCTTGTGGCAGTCAACGAAAAAAGCAATTCGCTTTTGGCATCAGTCTGTGTTCATATGGGATTTAATCTCGGCTCGTACTTTGTGTCGTTCATTCCGGAGATGGACTTTGTGGGATATGCGGTTATACTTTTGATTTCGTGCGTTGTAACGATAGGTTTTGCAATACTGTCGCTGAGCGATTTCGGTGAAGGACACAAAGAGTTTCCGCAAAGCGCAGAGACAAATTCGAATATTACTTTATAGGAGAAACATATGAAGCTTTACAATACACTTACAAGAAAAACAGATGAATTCGTACCGAAGGAAAAGGGAAAGGTCAGAATGTACACGTGCGGACCTACCGTTTATCACTTCGCTCATATCGGAAATCTGCGTTCTTATATAATGGAAGACGTTTTGGAGAAGTTTTTGAGATATGAAGGCAACGATGTCAAAAGAGTAATGAATATAACCGACGTCGGTCACTTGTCAAGTGACGGAGACACGGGCGAGGATAAAATGCTCAAGGGCGCAAAGAGAGAACATAAGACGGTGATGGAAATTGCGGCTTACTATACAGATGCTTTCTTTGCTGATTGCGAAAAGCTCAATATCAAAAAACCCGACGTGGTCGAACCCGCAACAAACTGTATTCCCGAGTTCATCAAAATGATATCAAAGCTTATCGAAAAAGGATATGCTTATGAAGCGGGCGGAAACATTTATTTTGATACGTCAAAGCTCGACAACTACTATGTGTTCGGAAATCACAGCGCCGAAAACCTTGAAGTCGGTGTGAGAGAAGGGGTTGAAGAAGATTCAAATAAGAAGAACAAGACCGACTTTGTTCTGTGGTTTACAAAATCCAAGTTTGATAAGCAAGAGCTTAAGTGGGATTCTCCGTGGGGAGTAGGTTATCCCGGATGGCACATAGAATGCTCTGCGATAAGCATTAAACATCTCGGCGAATTTGTCGATTTGCACTGCGGCGGAATCGACAATGCATTTCCGCATCACACAAACGAAATTGCGCAGAGTGAGGCATATCTCGGACATCCGTGGTGCACAAACTGGTTTCATGTACTTCATCTGAACACCAATTCGGGTAAAATGAGTAAATCGAAGGGAGAATTTTTGACAGTTTCCCTTCTTGAAGAAAAAGGATATGACCCTCTTGTATACAGATTTTTCTGCCTGCAGTCTCATTACAGAAAGTCCCTTGTTTTCACATGGGAAGGGCTTGACAATGCTGCTGTAGCATATGGTAAATTAGTTGCGAAGGCATCCTTACTGAACCCCGACGACGGAGAAGTCGACGTCTCTGTGTTTGAAGAATACAGAAAGAGATTTGCCGATGCGCTTGGAAGCGACCTCAACACGTCTAACGGTATAACGGAGATATATAATATATTCAAGGCAAAGACCAACGGAGCAACAAAAGCGGCTCTTCTCAAGGATTATGAAAAGGTGACAGATCTCGGAATAATCGAAGCGGCAAAAAAACTTTGCGAGAAGAGAGAAAAGGAAAAAGCCGCCGAGGTTGCAAGAGAGGGCGATTCGGAAAACACCGTCAAAGACGAATTCGCGCTGAAAGTCGAAGAGTTAATTGAAAAAAGACTTCAGGCGAAGAAAGAAAAGAACTATGCTCTTGCAGACGAAATACGCTCGTCCTTGTTCGATATGGGAGTCGACATCATCGATACACCTCAAGGGACAAAATATACGGTGAGATAATGCTCGGCAATTACAGCCGATATGAAAACGGAGAACGTGATGCGTAATTATACCGATGAAGAAGTTGCCGCTCTTGTTAAAAAGAGCAAGCGTGGCAGCGCCGATGCATTCGGGGAGTTGGTTGAAATATACCAAAAGTTCGTCTTTGGAATAGTACTCTCCGATATTAGAAATCGAGAGGATGCCGAAGACATTTCTCAAGAAGTGTTTATAAAGGCATGGAAAGGAATTTACGAATTCAGACAGGACAGCACATTTGCGTCGTGGCTGTACAGAATCGCAAAAAACGCCGTAAAGGACTTTGTAAGGAGCAAAGAAAGGCGCCCTGTCCCTTCGGAAAATGCGGAAAGCGAGCTTGAAAGGGCATCTCTTGACGGAGAAACCCCAGAACAAGCTGTTCTCAATGCAGAAGAAAAGAGTGAAATACTTGCCGTAATAGATAATCTCCCTCCGGAACAGAAGGAAGCTTTAACCTATAGAGACCTCATGGGGATTACTTATCTTGAAATAGCGGAGATAACGGGTGTTACCGTCGGCACGGTAAAGAGTCGAATAAGCAGAGCAAGAGAGTATGTTAAGAAAAACATATCCGAAAACCCGTATTTCGGGAACAAATACGGGTTTTGTGCCGTCAAAGACAGTGACGGAGATAAAAGGTAGGTGTTTTTGATGGATGAGAATAAGAATGTTTTTTCGGCTGAAGTTGAAAAGGTATATAAAACAGAGACCGAATCGGCTATAAAAGTTCCGACCGGATTTGCATCTGCCGTAGCCGAAAGAATTAAAGAAGAAAAGCTGAAGAGAAGAAAAAGAGTATATATCGGCATTTCTTCGGCGGCGCTATTTATCGTAATATTCGGAACGGTGATTTGCATGCGTGTTTTTAACGGTTCCGATAAGACCGAAGAAGGGGCGACAAGCAATATTTATTACAATAATAAAGATGAAGCTGATGTGGTTAATGAAGGCGAGTCGGAAGGTTCGTTGCCGGACAGCGTAACAGATGTCAAAGTCGACGTGACACAAGGCAAAACGGACGATAACGAATATGAAGAGGTCACACTAAACGGGGCACAGGCTGCTTTCCTCAGAGATACTTTTTACACAGTAGGCGAAAAGGCGCTTGATTGGAACGCATTTTACAATTCGGCTCTTGAGGGAAATATCGATTATTCCGATCCGGCAGCTACCGATTTTATCGTAAGATGTTATTCCTTTTTCGAAAGCAACCAAATGGAAAAGGAACTCTCCGAGGCAAAAAAGACAGTCGAAATTGTCTCCCCGTTTGAGGGCATTCCGAACGCCGACAAATCCGACACAAACACAGACACTTATTCCGGAGCAACATCTGCGGTTAAGGCGTACATCGCCACGAATACCTTCTGTGATGCGGAAAACGAAGAGATTAACTGGTTCGAATTTTATAATCAATGCATTGAAGGGAAAACCGACCCGAGACTCGGTGCCGCGCATGAGTTTCTGTGCGAAATGAGCGAGTTTTTCACCGACAGCGGGTTTGCCGAGGGGACAAAACAGGCATATATTCTTCTTTCGGCGGAGTTTAAGGGAGTAAAAAAATGAAAATAAGCGGACTTCAAAAACTGACTCTGCTTGATTATCCCGGAATGACCGCATGTACCGTTTTTACGCCGGGCTGTAATTTCCGTTGCCCTTTCTGTCACAACGCTTCGCTTGTAAGGTGTGACGGCATCGAAGATATAAGCGAAGATGAGTTTTTCGCTTTTCTCAAAAAAAGGCAGGGTGTATTAAACGGAGTAACCGTAACAGGCGGGGAACCGACCCTTCAGCCCGACATAGCAGAATTTGCGGAAAAGATTAAAAGAGTCGGATACAAGGTCAAACTCGATACTAACGGCTATAACCCCGAAAAATTGAAGGAGCTTATTTCAAACGGCAATGTTGACTTCGTTGCAATGGATATTAAAAGCTCGCGGGAAGGATACAGTGCCGCATCGGGAGTGGAGAATATTGACATTTCGAAAATCGAAAAATCGGTACTTGTAATAAAGGAAAGCGGTTTGCCGTTCGAATTCAGAACAACCGCCGTGAAAGGGCTTCATACGTCAAACGACTTTCTCGAAATCGGCAAGTGGATAGGAAACGTACAAAACTACTACATTCAAAAGTTCGTCGATTCGGGAGATATTTTAAAGAGCGGATACGGTGCTTTCTTGGATGAAGAAATGACGGCATTGCTCGCAATGGCAAGGGTGCATATTCCGAAAGCAAGCCTAAGAGGAGTCGGCTGAAATATATCCGAAGACCCTTGAAGTGTGGCAATTATTTGCCTTTGTGAATAAAAGATAATCGGGCAGTGCGGAATTAACCGCACTGCCCGATTTTTAAAGTGTTCGGCAACATGGATTTTATAAACTGAAAAGCAGTCTGAACCCACCGAACCAACCGAAGTAGAATGATAT
>CAZCSZ010000126.1:0-4416 GCA_964501305.1 uncultured Ruminococcus sp. | reverse complement strand
AGCACACCCGCAAACAGCGCCGCTTCTTCGCCACCTGCACCTGCGCGTATTTCGACAACTACGTTTTTTTCGTCATTGGGGTCGCTCGGCAAAAGCAAAATTTTAAGCTCGTTTTCAAGCTCGTCGAGACGCCTTTTACATTTATAATACTCCTCTTGAGCAAGAGCTTTCAGCTCGGAGTCACTCTCGCTTTCCATGAGCAATGCGGCACCTTCGCCGTTCGACTCGGTTTTTCTGTATTCACGGTATACCGAAATAAGCGGCATCAATTTTTTGTATTCCTTCATGAGCTTTGTATAAAGCTCGATGTCGGAAACGGTTTCGGGCTTTGCAAGTTCTTCTTCAAGCCACGAAAACCTGGCGTCGGCTTTTTTAAGTCTCTCTATCATTATCAGTCCTCACAAAATGCCGAAAAGGCTTTATGAGCGCTGTAAAGGTCATATTTTGAAATCATCTCAAACGGAGCGTGCATCGAAAGAACGGGTACGCCTATATCAATTGTATCGATGTTGAATTTCGAAATATACTTGGCAACCGTACCGCCGCCGCCAGCGTCGATTTTGCCGAGTTCGGCAGTCTGCCAGAGGACGTTGTATTTGTCAAGAAGAGTTCTGATTTTTCCCATGTATTCAGCGGGAGAATCGTTTGTGCTGTACTTACCGCCGGAACCGGTATATTTGGATATGGCAACGCCGTGTGAAATAAGAGCGGCGTTTTTCTTCTCAAATACCTCGGGATAATTGGGGTCATAAGCACTCGAAACGTCAGCTGAAAGGCAGCATGAGCGTGCTCTCACGGCAGAACCGTCGTCGCCGAATGATGCGGCAACGCTGTTGATTATGTCAACCATCAATCTGCCTTGCATACCCGTAGGGCCGTCACTGCCCGTTTCTTCTTTATCGGCAAGAACACATATAATCGAGTTTTCACCTTCGAGATTATCTATCATTGCAGTGAGCGAGGGATAAGCGCATACTTTGTCATCGTGTCCGTAAGCACCTATTACGGAACGGTCTAAACCGACGTCAACGGCTTTGCCTGCGGGGACAAAGCAAAGCTCTGCACTGACAAAATCTTCTTCGGTAATGCCGTACATTTCATTTAAAATTGCAAGAAGATTGAGTTTAACCGAGTCATCTACCTCTTCGGGAGTACCGTCAGGTGATGTAAGAGGAGATGCGCACATGAAAGCGTTAAGTCCTTCACCGGAAAACGCATCTTTGAGTTTTTTCTCACCTTGTTCTCTTCCGAGGTGAGGCAAAAGGTCGGTTATACAGAACACCGGGTCGCCTTCACAGTCTCCGATTCGGATATTCACGGATGTGCCGTCTTTAAGGCATACGACACCGTGAAGTGCAAGCGGAATTGTCGTCCACTGATACTTGCGAAGACCGCCGTAATAGTGGGTTTTGAAATACGATATACCGCTTTCTTCAAATACGGGATGCTGTTTGAGGTCAAGTCTCGGAGAATCAATGTGAGATGCCATAATCCTGAATCCGTCGGAAACACCTTTTGAACCTATAACGAAAGCTATAAGGCTTTTGTTTCTGTTGACAACGTAAAATCTGTCGCCGTGATAAACCTGCATTCCGAGGGTATAAGGTTTGAAATCGTATTTTTCGAGAAGAGATACGCTGTATTCGACGGCATCTCTTTCTGTTTTTGAGTTGTTGAGGAATTCGATATAATCCTTCGCATACTCAAAAGCGTTCTCTCTTTCGTCCTCGCCGTACTTTTCAAAAGCGGACATCTTCTTATAAACAAGCTTTTTTGTAAGTTCTTTAGCACTCATGTTTTCCATAATTACCTCTTATTTTTTGAAATATAATTTTTTGTAAGTATCGGACGTATCCGAAAGACGTCCGACGAATTTTTCGGTTGCTTTGTCGGGAATATCCCGAAGTTTAGTTTTGACGTTTTCCGATATATCGGAAATATCTGTATCAGCAAGCCATTCAAAAACCGTTTCTTCTCCGATGTAAAGCGATGCATATACGCTCTCCCACGTTCCGAGGTCGACATAAAGCCTTGAAAGATAGTATGTACCGTATTTGATATTGGTTTCGGGGTCATAAAGCATTCCCGTGTCATAATCGTCACGGAGTGTTCCTTTGTATTTTTCAAGTATTTCCGGTCTTACCTGCATTAATCCGATTTTACCGTCATCAGAGAGCATACTGCTGTCAAAATTACTGCTGTTCTTGATTACGGAATATATGACGTATTGAGGTACTGCATATTCATCGGAATACTTCTTAACAAACTCTTCAAATTCAAGAGGGTTTTCCTTCCTGTCTATTGAGGTCGAGACAGTTTGGAATACTATTCCGATAATAACGGATATTACACAAACGGCAATAATCAAAAGGCTTCTTTTGACTGTGTCTTTCAGTTCCATTTAAAACTCCGTCAATCGCTTCCGAGGTGTTTAATACGCTTTACAAGAGTTGAAATCTGCTCATCAACACTGTCGCTTTCACCGTTTAAAATGACGCTGTCGCAAGCTTCGAGAAAATCTCCGACAGAAGGCTGTACTTTAAGCCTTTTAGCTGCGCTAGACTGCGATATTCCGTCTCTTTCCGTTATTCGTTTTAAAGATGTTTCTTCATCGGAAATAACGACAACGGTAAAGTCGCAGAGTTCAAAACAGGGTGAAAACGGTAAAAGAGCCGCATCCAAAGCAACGAAATCGCAGCTGTTTTCAGAGATAATACGAATTATCTCATCCTTTATGTAAGCGTGCGTAATTCTATTGAGAATTTCCCGCTTGCCGCTGTCGGAATATACTGTTTTCGAGAGTTTCTTTCTGTCAAGTGCTCCGTCTTTGCATATAAACTCTTCGCCGATTTTTTCGCCTATTTCAAGTGTGCACGGTGAAGGTCTCGCGTCGACGGGTTCCGTAAGCGAATGATATACTTTATCCGCATCGATATACAATGCGCCTATTTTGCTTGCGAACTTTTCGGAAACGTAGCTTTTGCCGCTCCCGCTTCTGCCGCAGAAACCGATTGTGTAAGGTTTATCTGACATAAATTATTTCTCCTTTTTCAGCGGAAATATATGATTTTTCAAGTATATTTTGAACTTCGGCACCATCTCTGAATGAAGGAGTTGACGGTTTATTCTCGGCAACGTTGGATAAGAAATTATACATTGAACCTATATGGCCTCTTATCCACCCCACAGGCGCCTTTACACCGGGGAAACCGCTTGCGGGAGGGTAATACCTGCCAACGCACTCAATTCGTGTTATACCTCGTTTAACGGGGCTCTCGGAACCATCGTAGTAGTACAGCCAGTTAGGTTCCATTAAACTGAATTTCAAATAACCGTCTGTGCCGTAGATTTCAAAAGAAAAATCATCGTGTGTACCGTTAAATACTTTTCCGACGGTTATGTTTCCTTCTGCGCCGTTTTCGAGAGTTGCTCCGAGGTAAAAAGCTTCATCGGCATTTGTTTTCCAATTCGGTACACCGTCGAAAGATGTTCGCGTACCATATACAATTTGAGACCTGCCGTAGATTTTGACGGGTTTACCGCATAGATAAAGCATAAGGTCAACGGCGTGACTGCCAAGGTCAAACAAAGAGCCTCCGCCGCATATGCGACTGTCCTGTTTCCATCCCGTTTTGTTTACATCAAGAGCACTGCTGTGCAAGAATTTAATATCAAATGAAATGATTTTACCGATTGCACCTTCTGATAGCAACTGTTTCGCTCGAATTACAGGCAGGAGAAATCTCGTGTTGAACACAATTCCGTTTGTAATACCCGCTTTTTCGGCATTTTCCGCCGCTTTAAGTGCTTCGTCATATGTTACTGTAAGAGGCTTTTCGCAGTAAATCGCCTTTCCCATTTTTATTGCTTTATCAAGCTGACTTGCATGAAAAATATTAGGCGTGCATATGTCAATCACATCGACTTTATCGGAATTAATCAGCTCATCAAAGCTTGCAAAAGGAGAGCCTACCGGGTATATTTCGGCATACTGCTTTGAGCTGTCATGAGTAGAAGCACATATTCCTACGGTAACAGCTTCGAAGTTTTCGAGATTATAGAAGTACTTGAGAGAATCGACAGCATAGGCGTGAACTTTGCCCATGTTACCGAAACCGACAATTCCGACACCGATTTTTCGCATTTTATAATCATCCCGTCAATACATTAATAAATAAATAGCTATCGATTTATATTCTACCACAAAGTCAAATTGTTTGCAAGTGTTAACCGAGAATTTCGGAAAGTCTTATAAAACAAAGCTTGTAATCGGACAAAAATTCGGCAGTGTAATCGAACCCATCGGCAGATTTAAATCTGTAAACCGTAATATCGGGGTTTTCTTCCGAATGTAAAATTTCCGCATTTGAAAGACGTCCTCCGAGCTTTCCGATAACATTTTCAGGAGTTTGAAGG
>CAZCSZ010000125.1:0-4416 GCA_964501305.1 uncultured Ruminococcus sp. | reverse complement strand
GTATTTCTTCCGGGCATGGAAGAGGGTCTGTTCCCGGGATACAGAGCGATCTTCGATGCTTCGGAAATTGAAGAAGAACGCCGTCTTGCTTATGTAGCAATTACAAGAGCCAAGAAGAAATTATACATAACTCACACTCATGAAAGGCTCTTGAACGGCACTACAAGCTATAATCCGCAATCGAGATTTCTCAAGGAAATCCCGTCTGAGCTTTGTGAGATCATCGGAGAACGCCCGGCAAAACCAGATTACTCTTATAATTATTACAATACCGATCATGGTACACCTTACAAAAGTACGTATGCAACTGTCAAAAAAGGTTCCTTCGACAAAAATGCGAAGTTCTCCGTCGAAAGTGAGACCGAGCGGGGGCGCAGTATACCTATCAAAAGCCCGTTCGAAGAATTTTCCGAAGGGGACAGGGTCACTCACGCAACCTTCGGCGACGGCACCGTACTGTCGGCAAAGCCGATGGGCTCGGATATAATGTACGAAATCAATTTCGACATGGTCGGCACTAAAAAGCTGATGGCAACCTATGCACGTTTAAAACGTGCACAGTGACGGTATGAGCGGCAAACGCATCGTCAAGCTCTTTAAATCGTCAACGCACTGCGTTGACGTGCATTGAGAGCAATTTCCCGTATTTGCCGATTAAATCAATAACTCTGCAAAGGAGGTGAGGCAGTGAAAGAATATTCCGTGTCTTTAAAAGAACGACTGAAATCGATAGATAAAATCATTTTGATTTGCGTGTTTGGAATGTCTCTTATGAGTATATTCACGATTTTCGGCGGTTATGCCGCAGGTGGCTGTTCGAAGTTTACATATTCGAGAGTTTTTACTCAGACGTTTTCCGTAGCACTCGGCGCTTTGCTGATGTTTTTCCTGTCTTACCTTGACTATGATGACATTATTTCGAAATTCGGCAAGGGAATATTTGTGTTCATCATAGGATTTCTTATTATTCTCGTGCTGTTCGGAAAAGGCGAGATGGGCAATAAGAACTGGCTTGTTATTCCGTTTCTTCCGTTCAACATTCAGCCGTCCGAGTTTTGCAAACCGCTTTTTGCCATTACGTTTTCAAGGCATATTTCTATGCTGAAACGAAGTATAAACCACCCGTTAAGCCTTCTTCAGCTCGCACTTCATGCAGGGCTTGTATTGGGACTCCTTCTTCTCACAAAAGACCTCGGGACGATTTTGGTTTACTGTGCTATGATAGCATTTATGCTTTTCGTGTCGGGACTGTCGGTATGGTACTTTATCGGTGCGGCAGGCGCTCTTGTAGCACTGTTCCCAACCATATGGAATCACCTGGCTTTATATCAGCAAGAACGTATAAAATGCGGATTTAATCCCGAACTTGACCCTATAAAGTACGGTTATCAAGCTCTTAAAAGCAAGGCGGCAATAGCATCAGGCGGCTTTTTCGGTGCAGGCTTTGCCGGAGGCAATGTATATAAAAGCCTTCCCGCCTGTCAATCAGACTTCTTGTTTTCCGTTCTCGGCGAGAAATTCGGACTTATCGGTTGCCTTGCCTATATGATTTTAATGTCCATTCTTGTAATAAGAATAGTTATAATAGCGAGAAAAGCAAGAACAAACTACGCATCGGTAATTTGCGTCGGCATAGCATCCGTATTCTTAATACAGACAATTGAAAACATAGGCATGTGCCTTGCTTTTCTTCCCGTTATAGGAATAACCCTTCCCTTTTTCAGCTACGGCGGTTCGTCCGTGCTCTCATCGTTTATTTCCGTCGGAATAGTACTGAGCATCTACACTCACAAAGAGAAATATTACTTTGAGCACAGCGGAACAATTTAAAATCTATTCAGCGTAATCTTATTTAAACTTACTCTTGCAAGAAACGTCACTTCGTGATAGAATATACAGGACGGCGCCATTTCGAGCAACAGACCGTCAAACTTTTCTGAAATTTAATAAACAAAGGATATAATTATGAAACTCGGTATAATAGGACTTCCCAACGTCGGAAAAAGTACATTGTTCAATGCGTTGTGCGGCGGCGGAGCGCAGAGCGCAAACTATCCGTTTTGCACTATTGACCCAAATGTCGGAATAGTGCCCGTTCCGGATAAAAGACTTGACAAACTCGCCGAAATGTACTCGCCTGAGCTTTACACGCCGGCAACAATAGAATTTGTTGATATTGCTGGTCTCGTCAAAGGCGCTTCAAAAGGCGAAGGGCTCGGCAACAAGTTTCTTTCTCACATACGAGATGTCGCTGCGGTAATTCACGTTTTGAGGTGTTTTGTCGATGACGACATTATCCACGTTGACGGCTCGGTAGACCCTATTCGCGACCTCGAAACAATTAACCTTGAGCTTATTTTTTCCGATATGGAAATGCTTGAAAGACGTATTGACAAAACAAAAAAGCTCATGAAAGGTGATAAAACCCTTGCAGGTGAGCTTGAGGTATTCGAAAAAGTATATAAAGGTTTTGAAGACGGAAAAACAGCAAGAAGCATGGATTTAACCGACAGTGAAAAAGCTGTCCTCTCCGATGTAAATCTCATTACAATGAAGCCTGTTATATATGCGGCAAACGTTGCGGAAAGCGAGGCAGCCTCCGTGTCTCCCGACAATGAATTCTATAAGGTTGTTTGCAAAATGGCCGAAGAAGAGGGCGCCGAGGTTATACCCGTTTGTGCGGGAATAGAAGCTGAAATTGCGGAACTCGAACCGGAAGAAAAAGCTATGTTTCTCGCCGATATGGGTATTGAACAAAGCGGACTTTCAAAGCTTATTCAAAAGAGCTATTCTCTTCTCGGACTTATAAGCTACCTAACAGCAGGGCCGAAAGAAGTGCGTGCATGGACTATAACAAAAGGAACCAAGGCGCCGCAGGCGGCAGGAAAAATCCATTCAGATTTTGAACGGGGATTTATCCGTGCCGAAATAGTAGCCTACGATGACCTTATTGCATGCGGTTCCATGGCAGCTGTTAAGGAAAAAGGACTTTTACGAAGTGAAGGCAAAGAATATGTAATGAAAGACGGCGACGTCGTTCTGTTCAGATTCAACGTATAAATTTAAAAGCACGGTTTTTCTCAACAACCGTGCTTTTATTCTGCGCTACATCTTCAGTATTATCTTTGCGAATTGGAAATAAATAAGGAGAGAAAGCGCATCGACTATGGTGGTTATAAAGGGACTTGCCATAACCGCCGGGTCAAATCCGATTCTCTGTGCAAGAAGCGGGAGGGATGCTCCGACAAGCTTTGCAATAAACACCGTAACTATAAGTGTAAGGCAGACAACCGTTATGACCGGCAGTGTAAGTTCACTGTTGCCGAAAACAAGTCTGTCAACAAGGAACAGTTTAACGAAATTTGCCGCTGCAAGCGTTACACCACAAAGCACGGAAACACGTATTTCAATCCAAATAACTTTAAACCAGTCTCTGAAATCGATATCATCAAGAGAAAGTCCGCGTATTACTGTTACCGATGCCTGAGAGCCGGAGTTGCCTCCCGTATCCATCAACATTGGAATATAGGCTATCAAAACCGAACATATAGCAAGTTTATCTTCAAAGCCCGCTATGATCTGTCCTGTAAATGTTGCTGAAATCATAAGGAGAAGAAGCCACGGTATTCTCTTTGCCCAAGTTTCAAAAACACCCGTCTTTAGATACGGTTTATCAGACGGCAAAATAGCCGCCATCTTTTCAATATCTTCGGTGTCTTCTTCGCTGATGACGTCCATTGCATCGTCGAACGTTACAATGCCCACAAGTCGGTTTTCCTTGTCTACAACGGGTATTGCGAGAAAGTCGTACTTATCCATCGAACGTGCAACGTCCTCTTTATCGTCGTGGGTGTTAACCGATACTATTGCGGTTTCCATAATCTCATTTATAATCGCATCGTCGCCGGACATTATCATGTCCTTTACCGTTGTAACCCCGACAAGCCTTCTTTTGTGGTCTGTAACATAGCAAGTATAAACCGTTTCTTTTCTGAGGCCCGTTTCTCTGATTCTGCGGAAAGCCTCGGCAACAGTTGTGTCGGGTCTCAGTTCAACAAACTCGGTTGTCATAATCGAACCTGCACTGTCCTTCGGATAATGAAGCAGTTGATTTATCATCTGCCTTTTTTCCGGAGTTGCCTGCGCCAATATTCTTTTAACCATGTTAGCGGGCATTTCTTCGATAATGTCAACCGTATCGTCCATAAATAATTTATCGACGACATAACCGAGTTCGGCATCGGAAAAAGCCTCAATCAACGCCTGCTGCATATCGGTTTCCATTTCGACGAAACACTCTGCGGCAAGTTCTTTCGGCAAAAGCCTGAAAAGGAGCGTAAAATCTTCAGGTGAAAACTCCTCAAAGAAAAGTGCAATATCGGCAGGCTCCTTGTCGTGAAGCAAAGCTCTTATACG
>CAZCSZ010000124.1:0-4445 GCA_964501305.1 uncultured Ruminococcus sp. | reverse complement strand
AAAGGTATGCCGATTGACCCTTCGGACTTCCCTTGCCTTAAAGGAGTATGCGACGTTATATACAATCCGCTTCGGACAAGACTTGTTCAAAAGGCGAGAGCACTCGGTATTGCCGCCGAAGGCGGACTTTATATGCTGTGCGCTCAGGCGGTTGCGGCGTCGGCGCTTTTTGGAAACGCCAAGGCGGATTTGTCTGCCGTATCGGTTGTTTTCGGTAAAACAGAAAGAGAAAAGCAGAATGTTTTCCTAATCGGAATGCCGACATCGGGCAAAAGTACAGTTGGCAAAGCTCTTTCGAAGCTTACCGGTGCACCGTTTTACGACGCGGATACCGTGTTTGAAGAAAAATACGGTAAGACGCCCGCAATGTGTATAAGAGAGGACGGTGAGCCGTGTTTCAGAGAGCGTGAGGCGCTTATAATATCCGAGCTGTCGGCGCTGAACGGCTGCATTACGGCTACGGGTGGAGGAGCGATTTTGCTTGAAGAAAACGTTATTTCGATGAAGCAAAACGGTATTTGCGTATATTTGGACAGACCGTTTGAAAACCTTTTTGTCTCGGACACAAGGCCTCTCTCGTCAAACACAGAACAACTTAAACAGATGTATGTAAAGAGAGAACCGATTTACAGGGCGGCATCGGATCTTACGGTAAAAGGCGGAGCAGCGCCGTATGAAACGGCAAAAGATATAATCGGGAGAATAAACAATGAAATTTTTGATTTTGAACGGGCCGAACATTAATTTTCTAGGCATAAGAGAACCTGAAATCTACGGAAGCGAAACCTATGACGCACTTGTGAAAACCGTGCGGGATTATGCCGATACAAAGGGCGTTTCCGTCGAGTTCTTTCAGTCCAATCACGAAGGTGCGCTTGTTGACGAAATACAGAGAGCCTATTTTGAAAAATTTGACGGCATAGTATTCAATCCCGCCGCCTACACACATACAAGTGTGGCAATAGCCGATGCTGTGAAAGCAGTCGGAATACCCACGGTTGAAGTTCACATAAGCGATGTTGAGTCAAGAGAAGAATTCCGAAAGACAAGTTTTGTTCGGCCTGCTTGCGTGAAGACCGTTTCGGGCAAAGGGATTAAAGGATATCTTGAAGCTTTGGATTTCTTGATTTGCGGGGGAATGTATGACTGTAACAGTTAAGAAAAGCAAGGTAAGGGGTTCTGCCACACCCCCGTACTCAAAAAGCTATGCTCACCGCATGCTAATATGTGCGGCAACGGCAAACGGTGAGAGTACGCTTAAAGGAATATCGGACAGTGACGACATAAAAGCCACGCTCGGATGTATCGAAGCACTCGGTGCGGAATATACAAGAACGGGAGACACGGTTTGCGTAAAACCGATATCAAAAACAGTTAAAGCCGTTCCCGAACTATACTGCAACGAGAGCGGAAGTACTCTTCGATTTTTAATACCCGTTGCTCTCGCTTTATACGGCAAAGCCGTGTTTTACGGCACGGAAAGGCTGATTTCCCGCGGAATCGGCGTTTATGAGAGTTTATTTCGCAAAAAGGGAATAGAAACGGTATCGGAGAAAGACAGATTAACTTTTACGGGAAGACTTGAAGGCGGTTTCTATGAAATACCCGGAGACGTGAGCAGTCAGTTTGCAAGCGGCCTTTTGCTTTCCTTTCCTCTTCTTAAAGAAAACAGCACGCTTGCTCTTGTGCCGCCCGTTGAAAGCCGTCCTTATATAGGAATAACACTTGACGTTATGTCACGGTTCGGAATAACGCCTTTGAAAGCCGACAAAAACAGTTTCGTAATAGGCGCTGACCGCTCCTACAGTGCCACGTTCGGTACTGTTGAGGGGGACTGGTCAAACGCGGCATCGCTTCTTGTGTTCAACTTATTCGGCGGAAACGTTAAGGTTGATGGATTGAAAACCGACAGTATTCAAGGGGACAGAGTTTGCACCAAATACTTTGATATGATAGAAAGAGGTTGCCCCACGCTTGATGTGTCGGAATGTCCGGACCTTGCGCCCGTCCTCATTGCATGCGCCGCAAGGCATAACGGAGCACTGCTTACAGGTACACGCAGGCTTAAAATCAAAGAGTGCGACAGAGCCAATGCAATGGCATCGGAACTGTTTAAGGTCGGTGCCCGTGTTGATGTCTTTGAAAACAGCGTTCGTGTTTTCCCGTCGAAAATGCATGCGCCGTCGGAGACGCTTGACTCTCACAACGACCACAGGATAGTAATGGCTCTGACACCTATTTTGTCGGAGGTCGGCGGAAAAATATCGGGCGCCGAGGCTGTTTGCAAGAGTTTTCCCGATTATTTCGACAAGTTATCCGCACTCGGATTGGAGGTTGTATGATGCTTGATACGGATATGAAGATTTGCATTGTCGGTCTCGGCCTTATCGGTGGGAGTTATGCCGAGGCTCTCAGTAAAAAAGGATTTGAAGTCGGCGGCATAGACACAAATCCTGCCTCTGTGGAATATGCGATAAAGCACCGCTTGATAAGTCACGGTAGAACAGTTGCCGACGAAGAATATATGGGGCATTTTGACCTTGTTGTTTTTGCGCTTTACCCGCATATCTTCATTAAATGGATAAACGAAAATCAGCAAATGCTGAAAAGCGGCGCGATTATAACCGACGTAACCGGGGTGAAGTGCGGTGTAGTCGGGAAAATACAGAAAATGCTCCGTTCCGACGTTGAGTTTATAGCCGCTCACCCCATGGCGGGACGCGAAGTATACGGAATTGAAAACGCTTCGAAAGATATTTTTAAGGGCGCAAATTATATAATTACGCCGACAGAACGAAACACCGAAAGAGCACGGTTTGTTTGCCGAGAGCTGGGCCTTGCGCTCGGATTTGAAAGAATATCCGAGCTAACTCCAAAGGAACATGACGAAATGATAGCGTTTCTGTCTCAGCTGACTCATTGCATCGCGGTTTCGCTTATGGTGTGCCGGGACAGCGAAAAGCTCGCGGCATACAGCGGAGATTCATTCCGTGATTTGACGAGGATTGCGAAAATCAACGATGAAATGTGGAGCGAGCTTTTTTTGATGAACAAAGAACAGCTTCTGTCGCAGACAGATATGTTTATTGCCGCAATTAAGGATATGCGTGACTGTATCGCCGACGGAAACGTCGAAAAGTTGCGGGAGATGATGCGTATCTCGACAAAGCGGAGGATAATATTTGACGGAAAAGAGGATAATGTAAATGAAGAACATGGAATTTAAAAGAGAAATGCCGACAGCGAGAGTTATAAGGGAAATGTACCCTTTGTCGGATGAATTTGCCGAGAAAAAGGAACAAAACGATGCTGAAATCAAGGATATATTCACGGGAGCCGACGACAGACTCTTACTCCTTATCGGACCTTGTTCGGCCGACCGTGAAGATGCCGTACTTGACTACGTCTGCAGGCTTCGTACGGTTCAGGAGAAAGTATCGGATAAGATACTTATCGTGCCGAGAATATATACGAATAAGCCGAGAACGACAGGCGAAGGATATAAAGGTATGCTTCATCAGCCGAATCCCACAAGTTCACCTGACCTTTTGAAAGGTCTGATTTCGATACGCAGGCTTCATATAAGCGTAATGGAACAGTCGGGATTTTCGGGAGCCGATGAAATGCTTTACCCCGAAAACACTCAGTACCTGTCGGACTGCCTGTCTTATGTCGCCGTTGGGGCGCGTTCTGTTGAAAATCAGCTTCACAGACTTACGGCAAGCGGGCTTGATGTACCTGTCGGTATGAAAAATCCGACGGGCGGGGATTTGTCTGTTATGATGAATTCCGTGACGGCCGCTCAACACGGTCATACCTTTGTATTTGCAGGATGGGAGGTCAAAAGCAAGGGCAATCCGCTGGCCCACGCCATATTGAGGGGATACTCCAATAAAAACGGCCGTTCCGTTCCCAACTATCACTACGAAGACCTTCAGAATATCAAAGAACTTTATGACAGAAGCGGGCTTGGTAATCCCGCTGTCATAGTCGATGCCAATCACGCAAATTCTGGTAAACACTGGGAAGAACAGCCCAGAATCGCAAAGGAAATACTGCACAGCATGCGTCACAGTGACGGAATACGCAAGATTGTTAAGGGAATTATGGTTGAATCTTATATTGAAGACGGAAATCAAAAACCCGACGGAACAAATTACGGACAGTCTATAACCGACCCGTGTCTCGGTTGGGATAAAACTGAAAGAATGATTTTGGATTTGGCGGAACAGCTGTAAACCGAAAACAGAGGCTTGTATTTCTGTTAGTTGTCATCAATAAAAGCCGAAAGACCGCAAAAGCTGTCTTTCGGCTTAAATAATTGTGTTGTTCGATGACCGAACCTACGGTGATTACTCTATACTTCGGGCAATGACGGCAAGACGATTCCTTCGACGCTCATTTTTTTGAGGTTTCCCGCAATTAGTTCAAGATAAGTGTAGAAA